>NZ_FQXR01000007.1 GCF_900130025.1 Sporanaerobacter acetigenes DSM 13106
GAAGATGAGAACATTTCATCAAATAGGATACAAGGAAAAGAAAATAGTGCTGTAACTGTTAAAAAACCAGTATTTGAAACCTTTGACAACGAAACTAAATTTAGCTATAATGAATCTATCGAATTGGTGGGAGAAATTCCCGTAGAATTAACTGCAGAATTAGGGCGAACTACTAAAAAGATTGGTGAGATATTAGAGTATGGTCCAGGAACAATCATTGAATTGGACAAACTGGTGGGAGAACCCCTAAATGTATATGCAAATGGAAAATTCATAGCAAAAGGAGAAGTTGTTGTAATAGATGATAATTTTGGTATCAGGATAACGGATGTTGTAAATCCATACAATAAAACTAATTATTAATTAAAAATATAGTTAAGGAGGAATAAAATATGGCTAATAGTATATTAATAGTTGATGATGCTTCATTTATGCGAATGATGATAAAAGACATATTGACTAAAAATGGTTTTGATGTAGTAGGTGAGGCTGAAAATGGTGCAAGAGCTATTGAAAAATATAAGGAATTGAATCCTGATTTAGTTATTATGGATATAACTATGCCTGAAGTAGATGGAATACAAGCTGTAAAAGAAATCAAGAAAATAGACTCAAGTGCTAAAATTGTCATGTGTTCTGCTATGGGACAACAAGCTATGGTTATAGAAGCAATTCAAGCTGGAGCAAAAGATTTTATTGTTAAGCCATTCCAGGCAGATAGAGTTATAGAGGCAGTTAGGAAGGTACTGGGATAATAAATGGGAAAAAAATTTTGGTCTATAAGTTTTGCTATTTGTATAATACCTGATCTAGTCTATGCTATTAGTGCTAAGGAGGGTCAAACTGGATATGCAGAAATGATTTTAAAGATAGTTTCATATATCTTGATTTTAGTATTTATAATATTGATTGCATTTTATGGAACAAAATTTGTGGCTAAAAAATCTCAGAGGATGTTTAAAAGTAAGTATGTACAAATAATAGATTCTGTTAATTTGGGTTTAAATAATAGAATTATATTAGCTAAAGTTTCTAACTTTATTTATGTAATAGCTATCAATAACAATCAAACTGTACTAATTGATAAAATATATGTAGAAGAGTTTCTTAAGAATCAAAATAAAGATACTTTTGATAAATATTTAAATGACTATATGACTAAAAATTCAAAAGAAATTAACAACTATGATTTACAAAAAAAAATAAAAGAATTTTTCAAAAAAGTAAATCATACTAATCTAAATACAGGTAAGGAAGACGAAAAAAATGAAGAGGACAATTAGTATTATAATATTTACACTGATTTTAGTATTGACTTTTTCAAATCTAACTTATGCGCAGTCACAAATTCCGCTTTTTGGGAAGACAGTTAAAATTGAAGATTCAAAAAATCCAGAGAACTATGTTACTTCAATACAAATACTTATATTATTGACAGTACTAACTCTTGCACCATCTATACTCATTATGATGACAAGTTTTACTAGAATAATAATAGTATTGTCTTTCATAAGGAATGCTCTTGGACTTCAACAGACTCCTCCAAATCAAGTACTAATTGGACTAGCTCTTTTTTTAACGTTTTTTATTATGGCTCCTATAGGTAGTCAGATTAATGATAATGCAATTCAACCTTTTCTTAAAGAAGAAATAAATCAAGAAGTAGCTTATAAAAGAGCTATGGAGCCTGTGAGAGAATTTATGTTTAAACAAACAAGAGATAAGGATTTAGCTTTATTTATGAATGTAGCTAAAATGGACAATGTAAAAGATTTAAAAGAAATACCAGATAGAGTTATAATTCCAGCCTTTATCATAAGTGAATTGAAAACAGCATTTGAAATTGGTTTCGTAATCTATATACCTTTTTTAGTTATTGATATGGTTGTATCAAGTACGTTAATGTCAATGGGAATGATGATGTTGCCACCTGTAATAATTTCTCTACCATTTAAGATTTTGTTGTTTATATTAGTTGATGGTTGGAATTTAATTGCCAAATCTCTAGTTTTAGGTTTTAAATAATTGAGGTGATCTATGTGAATCAGGGAGATGTGCTAAAACTTGCTCAAGATGCAATTAGGACAATTTTGATTGTAACTGCACCAATGCTGGGATTTAGCCTGATTGTTGGGTTGTTGGTAAGTATTTTGCAAGCAGTTACTCAAATTCAAGAAGCTACATTGGCATTTGTTCCAAAGATAATTGCTGTACTTTTATCACTGATTATATTTGGACCATGGATTTTAAGAGCAATAACTGAGTTTACTACAGAAGTATTTACGAATGTTAATTTATATATACAATGAAATAGGTGCTAAATATGGATTATATGATGAGTATCTTAATTGATAAATATCAGCTATTTTTACTAATATTTGTAAGAGTATCTGGAATATTTATTTTTTCACCTTTATTCAGTTCTCAAAATGTGCCCAATGTACTTAAAATTGGATTTTCTTTTATATTTTCATTGCTATTGACAACAACACTAAAAGTAGATTTTTTGAATCAAGTTGATACGAATTATGTGGTTCTTATAGTTAAAGAACTAATGGTAGGTATTATAATAGGCTTTATAAGCTATGCTTTTTTTAGTACTTTTTATATTTTGGGACAAATAATAGATATGGAAATTGGGTTTGGTATGGTAAATGTAATTGATCCACAGAACAAAATACAAGTACCGGTAATGGGAAATTTTTATTATATATTGTCTTTTTTAATTTTGCTTATTACCAATGGCCATCATGTCATTATTAAAGCTTTGGTGGATAGTTACAAATATATACCTATAGGTAAATTTTACATAAGTGAAGCTACTGCGTATCAATTAATAAGTATACTTGGCAAAACTTTTAGTTTAGGCTTTAGAATATCTGTCCCTATAGTTGTAACTATGCTATTAATTGATATATTATTAGGAGTATTGTCAAGAACCATACCACAAATGAACGTTTTTGTAGTAGGTATGCCATTGAAAATTGTAGTAGGTTTGTTAATTATTGCTGTATCACTTCCAATTTTTAATAAATTTACAGGAAATGTATTTGATAAAATGATAAAGGAAATTTATGTGTTTTTCAAGTCCTTCGTTAAAGGATGATATAAATGAAATATAATATACAATTGCAATTGTTTGCAGATGCAGAAAAAACTGAAAAGGCAACACCCAAAAAGCGTAAAGACGCTAGGGAAGAGGGACAAATTCTTCAGAGCAGAGAAATTTCATCTGCATTTATTCTATTGTTATCATTTTTAGGTATAAAAATTTTTGGAAAATATATGTTTGAAAACTTGATGAAATTCATGTCATATACTTTTTCTTTAATTGAGAATCTTGATGGTTTGTTTGTAATGGATAATATGAGAGTTAATTTTTTATCTATAATAGCTATTTTTTTGAAGGTTACAGCTCCTGTAGTATTAGTAGCTTTTGCTGCTGGACTTATGGCAAATTATATGCAAATTGGATTTTTATTTACGACAAAGCCATTAAAGCCAAAGCTAAATAGGATAAATCCCATAGAGGGTTTCAAGAGAATATTTTCTAAAAGAGCCCTTATGGAGCTATTAAAATCTTCGCTAAAAATATTGATTATTGGCTATGCTACTTACGGATTTTTTAAAAAGAAGATTAATACAATATTAAATTTAGGAAATATGGAAATTGAAGATATGCTAGTCAATTTTTCAAAATTATCCTTTGAATTTGGTATGAGAATAGTTGGTGTACTATTTTTCTTAGCTGTTCTAGATTATTTTTATCAATGGAGAGAGTATGAGAAAAATTTAATGATGACAAAACAAGAATTAAAAGAGGAATATAAACAGACAGAAGGCGATCCAATTGTAAAGTCAAAGATTAGGGAAATACAGAGAAAGATGGCATTTTCCAGGATGATGCAAGATGTACCTAAAGCTGATGTAATCATTACAAATCCAACTCATATAGCTGTTGCATTAAAATATGATAAAGATCTATATATTGCCCCTTTTATAGTGGCAAAAGGTGTGGATTTAATTGCTGAAAATATTAAGAAGGTAGCTGGTGAAAATAGTATTCCAATTGTAGAAAACAAACCTCTAGCTAGGACAATTTATGAGACTGTAGAAATTGGAGATATGATACCTGAAAATTTGTATGAAGCGGTAGCAGAAGTATTGGCATATGTATATAGCATGAAAGATGAGATTTAGGGGGATATTGAATATGAAATTTGGTGATTTAATTGTAGCCATTGCAGTTATAGCAATAATAATTATAATTATTGTGCCCGTGCCTAAATGGACTTTGGATATACTCTTGACTTTAAATATTTCATTAGCATTATTGATATTGTTGTTATCCATGTATACTGAAGATGTGTTAGAAATATCTATTTTTCCATCATTGTTACTACTTTCTACAGTTTATAGACTGGCCCTAAATATTTCAACTACACGAAGTATTTTAAAAGATGGAGATGCAGGTAAAGTAATTGAGACTTTCGGAAATTTTGTTATACAGGGAAATGTAGCTGTAGGATTTATAGTTTTTTTGATAATTATGATAGTTCAATTTGTAGTTATAACAAAGGGAGCAGAAAGAGTGGCCGAAGTTGCTGCAAGGTTTACATTAGATGCTATGCCTGGTAAACAGATGGCAATAGATGCAGATTTGAATTCTGGGCTTATTACAGAAGAACAGGCAAGGAAAAGAAGAAAAGAAGTGCAACAATATGCAGATTTTTATGGTGCTATGGATGGCGCTACAAAATTTGTAAAAGGGGATGCAATTGCGGGTATTATTATTACTTTTATAAATATTGGAGCAGGTCTTGTTATAGGCATGGTTTCTAAAGATTTGTCATTCAAAGAAGCACTAAATAAATATACTCTTCTTACAGTAGGTGATGGTCTTGTCAGTCAAATTCCCGCACTGCTCATTTCAACAGCAACAGGTTTAGTGGTCACAAGAGCAGCTTCTGAATCTAATTTAGGACGAGATTTAATAGATCAACTTTTTGGAAACAATTCAAAAATAATGTTTGTCATATCAGGAGTTCTTATGTTTTTAGGAATATTTACACCTCTTAGAACTCCATACATTGTAATGGGCCTTTTGTTTGCTTTTTTAGGATATTCAATGAAAAAGAAAGTAAAAGAAGAATCAGAAGAGCCTCCTGTAGAAGAATCAGAATCAGAAGAATTGAGAAAGCCAGAAAATGTTATGTCATTGTTAAAAATTGATGATATAGAATTGGAATTTGGTTATGGTCTTATACCTCTAGCAGATGTAAATCAAGGAGGGGATTTATTAGATAGGATAGTCATGATTAGAAGGCAAATAGCGATGGAATTGGGTCTTGTAGTACCTATAGTGCGATTAAGAGATAATATTCAGTTAAATCCAAATGAATATATAGTTAAAATAAAAGGTGTTGATGTAGCACAAGGAGAAGTATTATTTGATCATTATTTAGCCATGAATCCTGGAACTGCAGAAGGTGAATTAGAGGGCATTGACACCGTAGAACCTGCATTTGGATTGCCTGCTAAATGGGTAACAGATAAAGAAAGAGAAAAAGCAGAAGTTTTAGGATATACTGTAGTTGATCCACCATCTGTTATAGCCACACATTTAACTGAAATCATTAAAGAAAGAGCCTTTGAATTGATAGGAAGACAAGATGTCAAAATGCTTATTGATAATGTGAGAGAAGAGTATCCAGCAGTAATAGATGAAGTTGTGCCAAAACTACTATCTTTAGGAGAAATTCAAAAGGTATTATCAAATTTACTTAAAGAACAAATAAGTATTAGAGACATGGTGACTATATTAGAGACATTGGCAGATTATGCTACAATTACAAAAGATACAGATTTATTGACTGAGTATGTGAGACAGAGATTATCTGGGTATATAACAAATAAATATGTAGATAACAGTGAGTTGAAAGTAGTTACTCTAGATAGTGAAGTAGAAGAACTTATTATGAAATCAATTAATCAAACTGAAACAGGTTCTTATTTATCTATAGAACCCAATACAGCTCAGACAATAATAAATAGCACATTAAAATCCGTTCAGAGACTTACATCTATTGGGGAACAACCTATTATTTTAACAGCTCCTATAGTGCGTTTATACTATAAAAGATTAACTGAACAGGTTACAAGGGATTTAATTGTACTATCATATAATGAAATTGAGCCCTCTATTGAAGTTCAATCTGTAGGGATGGTGAGTCTATAATGAAAGTGAGAAAATATATAGGGGCAAATACTCAAGAAGCCATGAGTAAACTAAAGAAAGAACTTGGTTCAGAAGCTGTAATTTTAAATACAAGAACTATAAGGCAAAAAGGTATCCTTGGTTTTTTTAAGAAACCTTTAGTTGAAGTTATTGCAGCTATTGATGAAAAAGAAAATAAATCTAGGCAAAATGAAAATGAAATTTTTTTGAATGAGGTAAATTCAGAAATAAAAAAATTAAGAACCTTAGTTGAGAGAGTAGCAATAAATGAAAATTTTGATGAAAAGGAAATTGATGAAAATTTAATTAGATATAGAGATGAGCTTATAAAAAATGGAGTTGATTATAATATAGCTACAACTATATTATATAAAATAGGAGAACAAGTAAATTTTAATGAAAAAAGTGAAGAAGAAATCAAAAAAATCGTTTCTTATAATATAATGGAATACCTAGGCAAACCAGAACCAATTGATATAATAGATATACCTAAAGTTATTTTTTTTATAGGACCAACAGGAGTAGGAAAAACTACGACTCTTGCAAAAATTGCAGCTCAGCTAGTTATTGATGGGAATCATAATATAGGTTTAATAACTGCTGATACTTATAGAATAGCAGCAGTTGAACAGTTGAGAACTTACAGTGAAATATTAAAGCTTCCACTAAAAATAATTTATAAACCTGAAGAAATATATAAAGCTATGGCTGAATTAAAAGATAATGATATTATACTTGTAGATACAGCAGGGAGAAGTCATAAAGACATAGTTCAGAAAAATGAAACTCAAGAATTAATAAATTCTGTAAAAAACAAGGAAGTTTTTTTAGTACTCAGCATGGCTACTGATTACTTTACTTTAAAGTCCATAATTAATCAATATGGTTATATAGAAAATTATAAAATAATATTTACAAAATTAGATGAAGCTGAAACATATGGGAATATTTTGAATGTCAAATTTCAAACAAACAATTCTCTTTCTTATTTTGCTATGGGACAAAACGTTCCGGATGACATTAAGATTGCCAATATTGAAGAAGTTGCTTATAAATTGATTGGAGAGAACTAATATGGCAGATCAAGCAGAAAAATTAAGAAAAATAATGGATAAAATCACACAGGAAAAACAAGATATTTCTACTAAAACATCTAAAGCTAAAATAATTTCTGTAACCAGCGGCAAAGGTGGAGTTGGTAAAACTAACTTTACAATTAATTTAGCCATATCTTTAAAACAATTGGGATACGAAGTAGTTGTAGTAGACGCTGATATTGGACTGGCAAATGTAGATATAATTGCTGGTACTATTACAAAACATACGATTTCTGATTTGTTTACTGAAAATAAAAGTATTTTTGAAATAATGACAGAAGGACCAAAAGGTATTAAAATAATATCAGGAGGTTCAGGTATAAAAGAATTATCTTCATTTAATGAAGATAATTTGAATAGATTTATAGTTGAAATAGAAAAACTTGAATATTACTCTGATTTTATAATTATTGATACAGGAGCAGGAATAAATAATAATGTTATGAAGTTTTTAATGGCTTCTGATGAAGTTGTACTTGTAATAACCCCAGATCCTACTTCATTAACTGATGGATATGCTCTACTGAAAGCATTGACTATGTATAATTATAAGAATAAAGTAAAAATTGTGGTAAATATGTCAGAAAACAAGAAAGAAGCTGATGAAGTTTTTAATAAGTTAAACACTGTATCTAACAAATTTTTACAAACAAGTGTTGATTTTTTAGGCTTCATCAATAGTAGCAGTATAGTCTCTAATGCTGTAAGAAATCAAAGACCGTTTGTTTTATCGAATCCAAATAGTTCTGTATCAAAAAAAATAAATATTATTGCTTTAAAATTCGCAAATCAAGAAGAAGTAGAAATTAAAAAAGACAAGAGCTTTTCTCAAAAGTTGAAAGAACTTTTTTTAAGAAAGGATGGCTGAAATGAGTTTAGATAAAGAAGAATTAAATATTGGAGAAAGAATTGAAATAATTAAACAAAGCCAAAAAAAAGCTCAAGTTTATCCGAGTCAGATACTAGATATTATTAATGATGATATATATATAATTAGTGGGCCAATACATAAAAATACCATTGTTCCTCTACACATAGGAGATATAATAAAAATCGTCTATATAAAGGAAAATAAAGGGAGGTACATGTTTAAAGCTGAAATATTGAGTAGAGAAGATAAATTGATATATAAATTAAAAATCAAGAAGATAAGTGAAGTTTATAGGCTACAGCAAAGACAGTATTATCGTTTCAATATTAATATACCTGTTACAAAATATTACAACTTGAAAGTGGGTTCTGAAACAAGAACTATTGAAGAAAAATGTATTTCAAAAGATTTAAGTGGAAATGGTATAAGAATTATGTGTAATTTTAATCATTCTGTAGGGGATGAAATAAAATGTTTACTTAAAATAAATGATATGATTATTTCAACTTCTGGTGAAATTGTAAGGGTGAAAAAAATTGATAATTTAAATTATATGTATGAAGTAGGAATTAATTTTATTAACATAAAAAAAGAAGATAGGGAAACTATTGTCAGGTTTATTTTTAGGGAAGAAAGAAAACTTATAGAAAAGGGAATGATTTAAATAATTAAAGTGTTGATTGTAGATGATTCCGCATTTATAAGAAAAGTTATAAAAGATATTTTAGAAATCGACAAAGAAATAGAAGTCGTGGGATTGGCACGCAATGGAAAGGAAGCCTTGGAAAAAATACCAATTTTAAATCCGGATGTTATTACATTAGATATTGAAATGCCAGTTATGGATGGAATTGAGACTTTAAGAGAAATTGTAAATAAGTATAAAATTCCAGTGATAATGCTAAGTAGTTTAACTACTGAAGGAGCAGATTTAACGCTAAAAGCTTTAGAGATAGGTGCTGTAGATTTTGTACAAAAGCCTAAAAATGTTTTTAATGTAAGCAGTGAGATAAAACAAGATTTACTTATTGAAAAAATTAAAATTGTTTCTAAATCAAATCTTAAAATTGATGATAAAATAAGTGGGGGAAAAGCTATATATAAAAGAGAATTAAAGATTTCAAAGACCAAGTATGATAAAGAATCTTTTGATGCCATCGTTGCAATAGGAACATCTACTGGGGGTCCTAGAGCTTTACAACAAGTAATACCTAAAATACCTAAAGACATAAATGCTGCTATTGTTATAGTTCAGCATATGCCACCAGGTTTCACCAAATCATTGGCAAATAGATTAGATACTCTTTCTCATATTAAGGTGAAAGAAGGTGAAGATGGGGAAAAGCTCATGAGAGGTTGTTGTTACATAGCGCCTGGAGATTTTCATATGAGTGTAATACAAAAAAATAGGGATTACATTGTAAGGCTAGATAAAAATCCACCAATATCTGGATTGAGGCCTGCAGCAGATATTTTAATGGAATCAGTATCTAAACTTAACAATATAAATAAGCTTGGTATTATTTTAACTGGTATGGGTTCTGATGGTGCCAAGGGGATTGTAGAAATGAAGAAAGCAAACAGCTATATTATAGCTGAAGATGAAAAGAGTTGCATAGTATTTGGAATGCCCAAATCTGCTATAAACACTGGAAGTGTAGATTTGGTTTTACCTTTAGATAAAATTGGAGACGAGATTATCAATAGAGTGGGGGTGTAATTTATGGATCTAGATATTAATCAATATTTAGATGTATTTGTGGAAGAATCTAAAGAACATTTACAAAACATGAATGATATATTACTTAATTTAGAAAAAGATACGAATAACAAAGAATTGTTAAATGAACTTTTTAGAATAGCTCATACTATAAAGGGAATGGCTGGTACTATGGGGTTTACCAATATGGCCAATTTAACTCATGATATGGAAGATGTATTGCAAGCTATAAGGAGTGACGAAATACAAGCAACAACAAAAGTAATAGATATACTATTTGAATGTTTTGATGCCCTTGATTTTTCAGTAAATTATGTTGGTGAAAATGGCAAAGAAAATGATGATGAACATTTGGAAATTATTGAAAAGCTAAAAAGTATTTTTAATTCAGGCAATGAAAAAATTGAGGAATCAGAGAAATCAGTCTCTAGTACTGCTGAAGTATTTGATGAATATCTTGTAAATGCTATAAATAAGGCAAAGGAAAACAAATTAAATGTTTATAAAGTAAATATAAGACTAAGTGAGAGTTGTATGCTTAAGTCTGCAAGAGCTTTTATTATTTTTAATACTGTTGAGAGCTTTGCAGAAATAATACAATCAAAGCCTTCAGTAGAAGATATAGAAGATGAAAAGTTTAATTTTGAGTTTTCCTTAATGATTGTTACAGAAATTTCAAAAGAAGAGATACAAAAAGAAATCTACAATATTTCTGAAATTGAAAAAGTAGAAGTAAGTCCTATAGATGAAATTGATACTCTAAATGTAGAGACTAAAGTAAAGGAAACAAAACTTGAAGAAGAAAACAAAACTGAAAAAGCTAAAGCAGATATGTCTACAACCACTAGAACAAATAAAGTTGGTAAAACAGTTAGAGTTGATATTGACAGATTAGATAATTTAATGAATTTAGTTAGTGAGTTAATTATAATTAAGACAAGAATGGAAGATATGAGTGAAGCATCAAGCAAAGAAGATATGAATGAAGCTATTGAATACCTAGAAAGGATTACTACAAGTCTTCATGATGCAGTTATGAAGGTAAGAATGGTACCTATAGAAAGAGTTTTTAACAGATTTCCTAGAATGGTTAGAGATTTGTCAAAAGAATTAAATAAAGAGATAAATTTAGAGATGTCAGGTGAAGAAACAGAAGTTGATAGGACTGTTATTGATGAAATAGGAGATCCATTAATACATTTAATACGAAATTCCATTGATCATGGAATTGAGCATCCAGATGAAAGAATTAAACTTGGGAAAGATGAATTTGGAACAGTTAAATTGAAAGCTTATCCTGATGGCAACAATGTAGTCATAGAAGTCCAAGATGATGGACAAGGTATAGATTATCAAAAAGTTAAGAAAAAAGCTATAGAGAAAGAAGTTATAACCGAAAAAGAATCAGAAAATTTCACTAAGGAGGAATGTATAGATCTATTATTTAGGCCAGGATTTAGTACATCAGATAAAATATCAGATGTATCTGGTAGGGGCGTAGGATTAGATGTAGTAAAGAGCAAAATAGAATCTATAAATGGCTCTATAGAAGTTGAAACTTATGAAGGACAAGGATCTAAATTTATCATCAGAATACCTTTAACATTAGCTATAATACAAGCTTTGTTGGTTGAACTTGGTGATGAAATATATGCTATACCATTGAGTTCTATATCGGAAATTACAAGTATACAAAGGAACAGTATAAGAGATATTCAAGGTCAAGAGATTATTTTATATAGAGATAAAACTTTGCCAATAGTTAGGTTGAATCGCATAATGGGTGTTGAAGAAGATGATACTGAAGAATTGACAGTAGTAGTTGTAAGAAAAGGAGATAAGCAAGCAGGACTTATAGTTCGTGGACTTATAGGGCAACAAGAAATTGTAATCAAACCTTTGGGCAAATATTTAGTTAATATAAAATACTCGGCAGGGGCCACTATACTTGGAAATGGGAAAATATCTCTAATATTAGATGTGAATTCACTATTCTAGAGAGGGGGATAAAAATGACTACTGATATTGAAAATAAATATGTTATATTTAAATTGGACAATGAGTATTATGGGTTAAATATTGACAATGTTCAATCCATAGAAAAATTTCAAAATTATACCAGGGTTCCTAATGCGCCAAATTATATCAAAGGTGTTGTAAATTTAAGAGGAGAAGTTGTTCCTATAATGGATTTAAGAATAAAACTTGGATTAAAACCCAAAGATATTGATCACAATACTAGAATAGTCATTGTATCATACGAGGAAATTGTTGTAGGGCTTATTGTTGATACATCATCCGAAGTTCTTGAAATTAATAAGGACAATATAGACAAGCCACCTGCAACAGGAAGCAATGAATTTAAGGAATATATAAATGGCATTGGGAAAGATAAAGAGAGATTGGTTATTTTATTGGATTTGGAACGATTGTTAGATTTAGAATAGATGAGGTGTTGTCATGACATTAGATATAGATAATTTAAACAATGTTATGCTTGATGTCTTAAAGGAATTAGGGAATATTGGATCGGGAAATGCTGCAACAGCACTTGCCACAATGATTTCTAAAAGAGTAGACATGAATGTGCCAAAAGTAAAAATATTAGAATTTAAAGATGTGCCAGCTGTACTTGGAGGAGAAGAAATACCAGTTGTAGGAATTTATTTCGAAATGACAGGAGAAATAGTAGGTAACATTATGTTTGTTTTGAATTTAGATAGTGCTAAAAATTTAACAAACATATTGTTTAATAGAGACAATCACTCAAATGAATTAGATGAAATGGATATGTCGGCATTATCTGAGGTTGGAAATATATTGGCATCCTCATATATAAACTCTCTAAGTGCCTTAACTGGAATGAAATTGATAGTTTCTATTCCTTCACTAGCTATAGATATGGCGGGTGCCATATTAAGTGTACCAGCTATACAATTTGGATATATAGCTGATAATGTTATATTAATAGAAACTGAATTTGAAGAAGGAAATAAGACAGTATCAGGAAATTTATTTATGATACCTGAAATTGATTCCTTTGAAAAACTACTAAAAAGTTTAGGAGTATGTTGAGATGAATGTTATAAAAATTGGCATGGCTGATTTAAATATTGCAAAAACTCCTGGTTTATTGACGACTCTAGGATTAGGATCTTGCGTGGGGATAGCATTATTTGACAAGAAAAATAAGATTGCAGGCTTAGTACAT
This sequence comes from Sporanaerobacter acetigenes DSM 13106, assembly GCF_900130025.1. NCBI lineage: Bacteria > Bacillati > Bacillota > Tissierellia > Tissierellales > Sporanaerobacteraceae > Sporanaerobacter > Sporanaerobacter acetigenes. The sequence continues at coordinate 13,138 of NZ_FQXR01000007.1, forward strand.
ATAATGCTGCCATCTAGTGAAGAGATAAAAAATAATAGTAATAAAGCAAAATTTGCTGATACTGGAATAGAATTGTTATTGGAAAAAATGATTAATATTGGCGCTGATAAAAAAAATATAAAAGCCAAAATAGCTGGTGGTTCCCAAATGTTTTCTTTTAATTCCAACAATGATGTATTAAAAATTGGAGAGAGAAATGTTATTGCCACCAAGAAGAAACTAAAGGAATTAAATATACCAATTGTCAGTGAGGACACAGGCGGCAATTATGGACGGACTATAGAGTTAAATTCCGAAGATGGTTCTCTATTGGTTAAAACTATTGGACATGGTACTCAAATTATATAGTTTCTTCGTATGGGAGGTTTAATTTATGACTACTGAGGAGCTATGGGAAAAATATAAGGAAACTAGTAATCAAGAACTTAAAGAAGAATTAATTGTTAAATATATTCCGTTAGTAAAGATTGTGGCTGGCAGGATGTATAATTTTTATGGAAGCAAAGTTGAATTTGATGATTTAGTAGGGTATGGAGTATTAGGATTAATTGATAGCATAGATAAATTTGATTTAGATAAGAATATTAAATTTGAAACTTATGCTCAGATAAGAATAAGAGGTTCTATTATAGATAATATAAGAAAACTTGACTGGATTCCTCGATCTCTAAGGAAAAAAGCAAAAGAAGTTCAAAAAGCTATGTTAGAATTAGAAAACAAATTGGGACATACACCATCAAATGAAGAATTGTCCAGCTATATGGATATTAGTATTGATGAAGTGGAAAATTTATTATCTGATATTTCAACATTTAACATGATATCATTAGAAGAGTTTTTGACAGATAAAAGCCATGGAGTATTAGAATCTAAAAGTGATTTAGATTCTCCAGAGTTTATTTATGAAAAAAGTGAAATACAAGGAAATTTAATTGAAGCAATTGAAGAGCTTCCAGAAAAGGAGAAGTTAATAATTTCTTTATATTATTATGATGAGCTAACATACAAGGAAATAGGTAATATTTTGAATTTATCTGAATCTAGAATTTCACAAATACATAGTAAATCTATTTTGAAAATAAAAAATTATCTTATAAAAAAAGGTATAAATTCAGATTAATTGGGGGGATTTATGTGAATTTAAATTCTAAAAAAAGTATACTCTTGGATTTGAGTAGAGACGGTTTAGAGGCTTATTTAACATTAGCAATTGAGGAAGATTCTATTGAGAAAGAAATCTCATATGAAGAAGTAATGAGAGAAATAAATAAGTTCATTAAAATAGGACTTAATCAAGATACAGTAAAAAATATGATATCCAACAAAATTTATAATGAGAGTTTATGCATAGCAAAAGGTCTTCCACCAGAAGATGGTCAAGATGGATATATTAGATATTATTTTAAAGAAAATAAAAAAATAGCTCCTAAAATAAATAAAGATGGTTCTGTTGATTATAGAGAATTAAATTTAGTAAACAATGTAAAGGAAGGAGATGTGTTAGCTGAAATAATATTGCCGAAGGAAGGGAAAAATGGAACTAAAGTTACTGGTGAAAGTATACCATATAAACCAGGCAAAACGCCCTTTTTTAAGTATGGTAAGAATGTAAAAGTATCAGATGATGGATTGTTATTAATAGCCACAAAAGGCGGACAAGTAAAATTTGGTGGTGACAAAATAGTAGTTTTAGATGTGTTGGAATTAGACGCAGTCGATAATTCTACAGGAAATATCTATTTTAATGGAACTATAAAAGTAAAAGAAAATATAGTAAATGGTTTTCAGGTTAAAGCTCAGGAAGATATCGAAGTTTCGGGTGTAGTAGAGGGTGCTATTTTAGAGAGCAATGGGGATATTTTGATTAGACAAGGAATACAGGGATATAATAGTGGCAAAGTTGTTTCTGGTGGTAATTTGACTTCTAAATTTATTGAAAATTCTTTTATTTTTTGTAATAAAAACTTGACAGCTGAAGCAATAATGCATAGCGAAGTAACATGTAGAGGAGATATAAAGGTTATTGGAAAGAAAGGGCTCATTGTTGGGGGAATTTGTAGAGCCAGAAGAGAAATATATGCCCAGACTATAGGTTCTAGAATGGCAACTGCGACAGTATTAGAAGTTGGTCTTGATCCAGAATTAAAGTTAAGATTTCAGAAATTAGAAGAAAACATTAATTCAAGTAAAGAGAATATAAATAAAATTGACCAATCACTACTTATTTTAGAGAATATGATCAAGGAAAATAGAATAGATGAAGAAAAGAAAATGTTATACGAAAAACTAATACACACTAAAATAGAGATAGAAGAAAATTTGAATAATTTAAACAGAGAATATATTGTTATAAAATCTCAATTGAGTAATATTTCTTCGGGTAAAATAAAAGTTCAAGAAACTATATATCCAGGGGTAAAAATAGTAATAGGAAATAGCATTATGTTTATAAGGGACGAGATGAGTCATTGTACATTCTATAGTGATGAGGGTGAAGTGAAAGTTGGACCTTTTTAAGGAGTGATTTAAATGTCAATTAAGCCTGTTGATTTCAATACATTAGTACCAAAGGCACAAGAATTGACAAAAATAAGGCAGATGGAAAATGATAAAACTAAAATTCAATTGCAACAAAATTTTGTACAACAGGAAAATAAAATTGAGAGAGATTTAAATCGAGTAAAAAACGCAGACAAAAGTGAAGAAACGAAAATTGATGTAAGGCATAAAAAACAAGACAAAAATCAAAATTCTCAAAATCAAAAAAATAAAAAAGGTATCAATCAAAAACAAGATGAAAAAGATGAAAACAATAAGCTTGGCAAAAATATTGATATTAGAATTTGATGGGGAGTTAGAAAATGATATATAGAATTTTATTGATAATAGGAATTTTTTTAGTTATTATATCACTTATATATATAAAAAAAATAAATAAAAGTGAAGAAGAAAGGTATAATGAAATAGTTGGAATGTATTCTGACATAAATGAATATAGACGCTGTTCTACAGAGCTTATGGATAATATAGAATCCTTGGTTGATTCAACTATTGTCAAGATAAATAATAATAGTGAAAAAGTAAAATATATTGATATAGATGATCATGAAGTAGAAGAAAAAAATAAAATCAATCTATTTAATGTATCTGATAAATTCAATAATAACGAAGATTTGACTGAAAAAGTTTTAACTTTAAATGGAATTGGCTTAAATAACAAAGAGATAGCCCAAAAATTAGGAAGAGGAGTAAGAGAGATTGATATAATTTTAAATATGAATGAAAATAATAAATATGTTAAATAATTTATTATTGATTAAATTAAAAGTCTATGTTATACTACTAAAGTGATTACACACATTCTTTGATTTTTGGGATTGTGCCAAATGGTTTCCTAAAAAAATGAAGAGGATGGAGGAATAAAACAGGAGGTGAATTAAATGTCAGTTATTACAATGAAAAGTTTATTAGAAGCTGGCGTTCATTTTGGACATCAAACTAGAAGATGGAATCCTAAAATGGCTGAATATATATTCACGGAAAGAAATGGAATATATATTATTGATTTACAAAAAACTGTAGATAAGGTTGAAGAAGCTTATGCGTTTGTTAAAGAGGTTTCTACAGATGGCGGTGAAGTATTATTTGTAGGTACTAAAAAACAAGCACAAGAAGCTATTGAATCCGAAGCTAAAAGATGTGGTATGCATTATGTAAATCAAAGATGGTTAGGTGGAATGTTGACTAACTACAAGACAATCAGAAAAAGAATTGATAGACTTCATGAGCTAAACAAAATGGAGGAAGATGGCATATTTGATGTGTTGCCTAAAAAAGAAGTAATCCAATTGAGACATGAAACTGAAAGACTTGAAAAGTTTCTTGGTGGAATCAAGGAAATGGATAAAATTCCTGATGTATTGTTTGTTGTAGATCCAAGAAAAGAAAGAATTGCTGTAAGAGAAGCAAAAATTTTAGGTATACCAGTAGTAGCTATTGTAGATACTAACTGTGACCCTGATGAAGTTGATTATGTAATACCTGGAAATGATGATGCTATAAGAGCTGTGAAACTACTTACTGAAACCATTGCAAATGCAGTTATAGAAGGAAGACAAGGCGAACAAATGGAAATAGTAGAAGAGTAAATTTGGAAGGTAAGGGTTACATAAGGGATTAGTCCCTTACTGCTCTTACCTTTTTACTTAATATGATTAGGAGGGATAATATGGCTATACCTGCTTCATTAGTTAAAGAATTAAGAGAAAGAACAGGTGCTGGAATGATGGATTGTAAGAGGACATTAGAAGAAACTAATGGTGATATTGAGAAGGCTATAGATGTATTAAGAGAAAAAGGATTATCAAAAGCAGCTAAAAAGTCAGGAAGAATTGCTGCAGAAGGTCTTGTTGATGCATACATACACAATGGCAGAATTGGTGTTTTAGTTGAAGTAAATACAGAGACAGACTTTGTTGCTAAAAATGAAGAATTCAAACAATTTGTAAGAGATATGGCTATGCAAGTTGCTGCTTCAAATCCTAAATATGTTTCAAAAGAAGATGTTCCAACTGATGAGGTTGAAAGAGAAAGAGAAGTTTTAACTCAACAAGTAATCAATGAAGGCAAACCTGAACATGTTGCAAACAAAATTGTAGAAGGAAGACTTGAAAAATTCTATGAAGAAATATGTTTGTTGGAACAACCTTTCATTAAGGAACCTAGTATTAAAGTTCAAGATTTATTGAATGAAAAGATTTCAAAAATTGGAGAAAATATAAAAATAAGAAGATTTGTTAGATACGAAGTAGGCGAAGGATTAGAAAAAAGAGAAGAAGATTTTGCTGAAGAAGTTGCAAAACAAATGAAAATGTAATTTAAATGGAGAACACAAAGTTGTTCTCCATTTAAATAAATTGAAGAATTAAGAGGAAAATTTATTTTTATGTAGAAATATATAATGTAGGGAGTGTTAATATGGTGGAACCCAAGTACAAAAGAGTAGTATTAAAACTTAGTGGAGAAGCATTGTCAGGTGAAAAAGGATTTGGACTAGATGAAAATACAATTGTGAATATTTCTGAAGAGATAAAAAAACTTCAAGAGATAGGTGTAGAAGTATCAATAGTTGTAGGAGGCGGCAATTTCTGGAGAGGAAGAAGTGCAAAGGAAATGGATAGAACAACATCTGATTATATGGGGATGTTAGGTACTGTTATAAATGCTCTTGCACTTCAAGATGCGCTAGAAAAGATAAATGTAATTACTAGAGTTCAAAGTGCTATTGAAATGAGGCAAATCGCAGAACCTTATATTAGAAGAAAGGCAATAAGACATTTAGAAAAAGGAAGAGTAGTCATATTTGCAGCCGGATCTGGTAATCCATATTTTTCCACAGATACTGCAGCAGCACTGAGGGCAGCTGAAATAGAAGCTGATGTAATACTTCTAGCTAAGAAAGGTGTCGATGGAGTTTATGATTCAGATCCTCACAAAAATTACAATGCTAAAAAATTTCAACAATTAAGATATATAGATGTACTAAATATGGGATTAGGAGTTATGGATTCTACCGCTACGTCTCTTTGTATGGATAATGAGATACCTTTAATAGTATTTGGTATTGACAAACCTGACAATATTGTAAAGGTTGTTTTAGGCGAAAAAATAGGTACTGAAGTAAAGGAGGAGTGATGTATGTATTTAGATGTTCATAAAGAGGCTGAAGAAAAGATGAAAAAAACTATAAGTGTGTACAAAGATGAGCTTATAGGTATCAGAGCTGGAAGAGCTAATCCAGCGTTATTAGATAAAATAAGTATTGATTATTATGGCGTTTTAACGCCTTTAAATCAAGTTGCAAGTGTTTCAGCACCAGAACCAAGACTATTGGTTATTCAACCTTGGGATGTTAATACTGTGCCTCAAATAGAAAAAGCTATATTAAAGTCTGACTTGGGCTTAAACCCCTCCAATGATGGAAAATTGATAAGACTCCCTATTCCTCAATTAACCGAAGATAGAAGAAAAGAACTTGTAAAGATTGTTAAAAAAAGTGCGGAAAATGCTAAAGTAGCCATTAGAAATAGTAGAAGGGAAGCAAATGACAAATTAAAAAAAATGGAAAAAAACAAAGAAATTAGTGAAGACGATAGAAAGATAGCGGAAGATGAGATTCAAGAAATAACAGATAAATATATTTTGGAAGTAGATGAATTGACTGAAAAGAAGGAAGCTGAATTGATGGAAGTTTAAAAATTATTTAATATTTACTCTTTTATTAAAACCCCTTCTTCTTTAAAAGAGAAGGGGTTTTAATAAGTTTAAATAATTGGAGGAAATTGATATGCAAGATAGAAAAGTAGTTATAGAAGAATTGAAATCACAAATAGATAAGGATAAATTACCTTCCCATGTAGCAATTATAATGGATGGAAATGGTAGGTGGGCACAAAAAAAGCATTTACCTAGAACGGCAGGTCATAAAGAAGGAATGGAAAGAGTCAAAGAAATTGTAGAAGTTGCTTCAAATTTAGGTATAAAATACTTATCTCTTTATGCCTTTTCTACAGAAAATTGGAAAAGACCAGAAGAAGAGGTAAATGGACTCATGAAGTTGTTAGTTCAATATTTGAGAATGGAACTAAACAATTTAAATAAAAATAATGTTAAGATAAAAACATTAGGAAACATAGACGGTTTACCCAAATTGCCAAGAGAAGAAGTCATAAGGGCAGTAGAACTAACAAAAAATAACAACAAAATGGTTTTAAACATTGCATTAAATTATGGTGGAAGAAATGAAATCGTTACAGGTGTAAAGAATATTTTAAAAGATGTGAAAATGGGTAAAATGGAGATAGAAGATTTAACTGAAGAAAATTTTCAAGAGTATCTTTACACAATAAGTCAGCCAGATCCTGATTTATTGATAAGACCTAGCGGTGAATTGAGAATAAGCAATTTCATGTTATATCAAATTGCTTATACAGAATTTTGGTTTTCTAATATATATTGGCCAGATTTTAGAGAAGAAAATTTTTATCAGGCAATTATAGACTATCAGAAAAGAGATAGAAGATATGGGGGAATTTAAGTGAAAGAATTAATTATTAGGAGTATAAGTGGACTTATTGGAGTGTTATTACTTATACTGATAGCTTCTAAAGGTGGTTTAATATTAGATATTGGAATTCTTTTTGTATCTTTAGTTGGAACATATGAATTTTATAAGGCATTAGATAAGAAAGGTTATAGAACTATAAAAATTCTTGGGTACTTATTTTGTATTATTCTGTTTTTGGATGTTATAAATATCAAGTGGGCTGATTTAGATTTTGCTTTTTTTATGAGCATAATAGCTTCTCTATTGATATTTGTATTTGATAAGGATATGGATGTAAAAGACATAGCATTGACTTTAATGGGAATTCTCTACGTTCCATTTCTCATGTTTCATATAACATATTTAGACAATACTAAGTATATTTGGCTAATATTCATTACTGCTTGGGGAACGGATACTTTTGCATATATATTTGGGAATCTATTTGGTAAGAAAAAATTGTGTCCTAAACTTAGTCCAAATAAGACTATAGAAGGTTCTTTAGGAGGAATATTGGGAAGTTTAATTTTATCTATAATTTTTGCTAAATATTTTGAGTTAGGCCCCATATGGAAAATAATAATATTATCAATTATAGCTTCTATAATGGCACAATTGGGAGATTTAACTGCTTCAAGAATAAAACGCGTTACTGGTATTAAAGATTATGGTTATATTATGCCTGGTCATGGTGGTATTTTAGATAGATTTGATAGCATACTTTTTACTGCACCAATAGTATATTATTATGTAAAATATTTTTTATTGTAGATAGGTGGTGTATTAATTGACTACAGCATTATCAGCTATATTTGTATTTATGCTTGTGATAGTAGTTCATGAATTTGGACATTTTATCACTGCAAAAATGGTAGGAATCAAAGTTCATGAGTTTTCAATAGGAATGGGTCCCAAGCTTTTTCATAAAAAAGGTGAAGAGACAGATTACTATTTAAGAGCTTTTCCAATTGGTGGATATGTTAGAATGGAAGGCGAAGATGAAAGTTCTGATGATCCTCGTAGTTTTAATAAAAAGCCTGCATGGGCCAGAATTTTAGTAGTAGCTGCAGGTGCAATAATGAATTTTATATTAGCTATAGTTGTATTTACAATAGTTGCTTATAATACTGGTACTCCAACGACGGTCATAGATGAAGTAATTAAGGACTCACCTGCATATGAAGTTGGCATTAAAACAGGAGACAAAATCATAAGAATAAACAATATTGAAACAAAAAATTGGAAGTCTATAGTTAAAGAAATTAGCAATAGTGACTCAAAAAAAGATATGAATATTACTGTGATTAGAAATTCGAAAAATGTAGATTTTGTGCTAAGACCGAAATATGATGAAGAAAGTAAGAAAGTTATCATCGGAATAGTACCTAAATCAGAAAAGAGTTTTATTTCTTCTGTAAAAAATGGATTTGAAACTACAGGTACAGTATTGGGATTAATGTTTCAGTTTTTGAGGATGCTTTTCAGAGGTCAGGTAAAATCAGATGATTTATCAGGTCCTATTGGAGTTATTTACACAGTAGGGGAAGCAGCAAAATATGGTTTCATAAATGTATTGTATTTACTTGGGTTTATTAGTGTAAATTTAGGATTTTTTAACTTGTTGCCTATACCAGCACTAGATGGTAGTAGAATATTATTTTTGTTAATTGAATTGTTTAGAGGAAAACCAATGAATCCAGAAAAAGAAGGTTTTGTACATTTTATTGGATTTGTATTACTTTTAGCTTTGATGGTATTTGTTACTTATTCAGATATAGTTAGATTTCAATTATTTAGAAGGTGATATAAATGGATAGAAGAAAAACTATTAAGATAAAAGTTGGAAATGTGGAAGTAGGGGGAAATAGCCCTATTTCTGTTCAGTCTATGACGAATACTGACACTAGAGATGTTAAAAGTACTGTAAAACAAATAAAAGCACTTGAAGAAGCACATTGTGATATTGTTCGTATAGCAGTACCTGATATGGAAGCAGCTTTAGCAATAAAAGAAATCAGAAAAGAAACAAATATACCTATTATTGCTGATGTTCAGTTTGATTATAGATTGGCTATAGAATCAGTAAAAAATGGTGTAGATTGTTTAAGAATAAATCCAGGCAATATTGGCTCTGAAGGAAGAGTCAAAGAAGTTGTAAAAATATGCAAAGAAAGAGATATACCTATACGAATAGGAGTAAATTCTGGCTCATTAAGCAAAACAGCATTAGAAAAGTATGACGGAGTAAATGAAAATTCAATGGTTTATAGTGCTTTAGAGAACATAAAAATATTAGAAGATATGAATTTTAACAATATAAAAATTTCACTAAAAGCTACAAATGTATCTTTGACTATAAAGTCATATATGAAAATGGCAGAATATGTAGATTATCCTTTTCATTTAGGTATAACTGAAGCTGGACCTTTATGGAATGGTACAGTTAAGTCTTCTGTAGGAATAGGAGCGTTATTAGCCATGGGATTAGGGGATACAATAAGAGTTTCTTTGACGGGAGACCCAGTTGAAGAAGTACGAGTAGGTAGAGAAATACTTAAATCTTTAAATTTATTAAATGATGGAATTGAAATTATTTCATGTCCAACTTGTGGGAGAACTCAAATAGAATTAATAAAATTAGTAGAAGAAGTACAGGAAAGACTTAACAAAGTGGAAATTCACAGGCCTTTAAAGATTGCTATTATGGGCTGTGCTGTCAATGGGCCAGGTGAGGCTAGAGAAGCTGACATTGGAATTGCTGGAGGTAAAGGCTGTGGCCTTATTTTTAAAAATGGTGAAATAATAAAAAAAGTAAAAGAAAAAGAATTAATTGAAGAATTGATTAAAGAAATTGAAAAAATGTAAATTTGATAAATCAAATATCTAAAGTTGATAATGCTATTGAGATATCCCAATAAGTATAAAGGGGGTAGAAATTTTAACAAATGGTGAAAGAGACAAAATTAGTAGATTTGCTTAATAAAAAAGAAATTAGATTAGATTTAAGTGAGTTACAAAATGTATATATAAGAGATGTATTTTTGGATTCAAATGTAAGAAGTTTATCGTTACAATTAGTTTCAAAATTTTTAGTTAATGAAGGAGAATTAATTAAACTTCAAGAGGTATTAAAAACAAAATTGCCTAAATTTGAGGATATTGAAGTGAATATTTTGTATGATATTGATGAAAAAGATTTGAATCTTATCATGAATAAATACTGGGCAAATTTAGTTTGTTTTATAGAAAAAGAGATTCCGTCTAGCAGTGGCTGGATAAAAAACTTAGAATGGAAAATGGAAGGTACTAATTTTATTCTAATTTGTGATAGTGAAGTTATATCTTATGCTTTAAAGAAAAACAATATTGAAAAAATGATAAGCCAAAAAATAAAAAAAGAACTAGGAATAAATGTAGTAGTTACAGTAAGTTTTGTAGCCAATAGTGTTGATATGGATGAACTTTTAATAAAAAAAATAGAAGAAGAGGAAAAAGAATTAGCTCAAAATATTGCTATAGATGAAAATAGCAATGACATTAAAGATGGGAAGGAAGCATTTAACAAAAACACTAATTATATTTATGGAAAAAATATAGAAGGGGATTTAACGAAGCTATGCAATATAGATTCAAATACTGGTACTGCTATAGTTGAAGGAGAACTATTTCAAATAGAATCAAGGGAAATAAAAGGCGGGAAGATTCTTTTTACATTTAATATAACGGATTATACAAATTCTATTACCGTAAAAGCATTTATAAAGAAAAAAGATAAAGAAGAGTTTGAATTCTATATTAAAGAAGGTGTTTTTGCAAAAATTGAAGGGGATGTAATATATGACAATTATTCTAGAAGTCTTGCAATAATATTGAAGAATCTAAATACTATAGAAAAGATCGGAAGAAAAGATAATTCTGCTGATAAAAGAGTAGAACTTCATTTACATACTCAAATGAGTGCTATGGATGGAATAACTAGTTTTTCGCGTATGGCTAAAAGAGCTAAAGACTGGGGACATAGTGCAATAGCTATAACAGATCACGGAGTGGTACAAAGTTTTCCTGAAGGGATGGAAGCAAGTAAGAAATATGATTTAAAAGTAATATATGGATTAGAAGGATATTTAGTAAATGATATAAGGTCTATAGTCACTAATTGCAAAGGAAGAAGTTTAAATACAGAGTATGTTGTATTTGATATAGAAACTACAGGATTTTCGCCTATAAACAATAAAATAACTGAAATTGGAGCTGTCAAAATAAAAAATGGAGAAATTATAGATAGATATAGTCAATTAATTAATCCAGAAGTTCCAATACCTGAAAAAATAGTAGACTTGACTGGTATAACTGATGAACTTGTTAGAAATAAGCCAACAATAGATAATATATTACCTGGTTTTTACAATTTCATTGAAGGCTCTGTATTGGTAGCACATAATGCTTCTTTTGATGTGGGGTTTATAAGACAAAACTTATCTAAATTAGGAATTGATATTGAAAATCCAGTACTAGATACTTTGGAACTAACTCGTAATCTATTTCCAGAATTAAAAAGTCATAAGTTAAATATAGTGGCGAAACATTTAAACGTAAGTTTAGAAAATCATCATAGGGCAGTAGATGATGCGGAGGCTACTGCTCATATATTTTTGAAATGTAAAAATATTTTATCAGAAAAAGGGATTAAAAAATTAGATGAAGTAAATACAAAATTAGCAAATAACAAAAATGGATATAAGGAAGAAACGTATCATGTAATAATATTGGTTAAGAACTATATAGGATTAAGAAATCTTTATGAAATAGTCTCTGATGCTCATTTAAAATATTTTTATCGAAAACCAAGAATTCCTAAATCAATTTTAGTGCAACACAGAGAAGGGCTTATAATTGGGAGTGCTTGTGAAGCTGGCGAACTTTATAAAGGTTTACTCAAAAATAGGGATTATAATGAAATAAGAGAAATTGTTAATTTTTATGATTATTTAGAGATACAACCAATAGGAAATAATAAACATTTAATAGCAGATGGAATGGTAAAAAACGAGGAAGAATTGAGGAATATTAATAGAAAAATTCTATCTATAGGGAAAAAATATAATAAACCTGTTGTTGCAACTGGTGATGTTCATTTTCTAGATCCAGAAGATGAAATTTATAGAAGAATACTTATGTATGGTCAAGGATTTAAAGATGCAGATAACCAACCTCCACTTTATTTCATGACTACAGATGAAATGCTAGAAGAATTTAGCTATTTAGGAGAAGAAGAGGCAAGAAAAGTTGTTATAGATAATACTAATTATATTGCTAATTTATGTGAAAAAATAATTCCTGTTCCTGATGGTACTTTTCCTCCCGTTATTGAGGGTTCAGAGGAACAATTGAGACAAATAACTAATGATAGAGCAATAGAAATATATGGCAATCCACTTCCAAGGATTGTTAAAGAAAGACTTGATAAAGAATTAAATTCTATTATTAAAAATGGTTATGCTGTATTATATATAATTGCTCAAAAATTAGTTTGGAAATCATTAGAAGATGGGTATTTGGTAGGCTCAAGGGGTTCCGTAGGTTCATCTTTTGTTGCAACTATGAGTGGAATTACTGAAGTAAATCCATTAGTTCCTCATTATATATGTCCAAATTGTAAATATAGTGAATTTATAGAAGATGGTTCAATAGGATCTGGAGTTGATTTACCTGATAAAAATTGTCCTAGATGTGGTACAAAATTAAGAAAAGATGGACATGATATACCTTTTGAGGTTTTTCTTGGATTTGAAGGAGATAAAGAACCAGATATAGATTTAAACTTTGCAGGAGAGTATCAACCAGTAGCGCATAAATATACTGAAGAGTTGTTTGGAAAAGGATATGTATTTAGAGCAGGAACAATTGGAACTATAGCAGAAAAAACAGCCTATGGATTTATAAAAAAATACTTTGATGAAAAAAACATATCTGTGCATCCAGCAGAAATTAATAGACTGGTTAAAGGACTCACTGGTATAAAGAGAACTTCAGGACAACATCCAGGGGGTGTAATGATAGTACCAAAGTATAAAAATATTCATGATTTTACCCCTATTCAATATCCAGCAGATGATAAAAAATCGGGTGTTATAACTACTCATTTTGACTATCACTCAATTAGTGGTAGGATATTGAAGCTCGATATACTAGGACATGATGTTCCATCTATTATTAGAATGCTTGAAGATATAACTGGTGTTGATCCACAAGGGATTCCGTTAGACGATTCTGAAACGATGAAGTTATTTACTAGCACTGAACCACTAGGAGTTACTAGTGAGGATATAAATTCAGAAGTAGGTACATTAGGTATTCCTGAATTTGGTACAAAATTTGTAAGACAAATGCTTATGGATACTAAACCTTCAACTTTTGCAGAACTAGTGAGAATTAGTGGCCTTTCTCATGGTACCGATGTCTGGCTAAATAATGCTCAAGATTTAATAAAAAATGGAACTGCAAAATTGAGCAATGTAATTTCTACAAGAGATGATATCATGCTATTTCTTATTCATGAAGATCTTGATAAAAAAAGATCCTTTAAAATAATGGAAAAAGTTAGAAAGGGCAAGGGATTACCTGAAGAAGATGAAAATTATATGAGAGATAAAGGTATTCCTGAATGGTATATAGGTTCTTGCAAGAAAATAAAATATATGTTTCCTAAAGCTCATGCTGTAGCCTATGTAATGATGTCTTATAGGATTGCTTATTTTAAAGTTCATTATCCTGAAGCTTTTTATGCAACATATTTTACAACTAAAGCAAGTGATTTTGATGCTGAACTTATACTTAAAGGTAAAGAAACTGTAAAAAGTAAGATTGCGGAGTTAGAATCTGCATCTTCAGATAAAACTGCTAAGGAAAAAAATCTTTTGACAGTATTAGAAGTAGTATTAGAAATGTATTGTAGGGGATTTAAATTTGAAAAAGTAGATTTATATAAATCGGATAGTGATAAATTTATTATTGGTGAAGAGGGAATTATACCACCTTTAAAATCTTTACAGGGTATGGGTGAAACTGCTGCTAGAAATATTATAGAACAGAGGGAAAAAGGTAAGTTTATTTCTGCTGAGGACCTTATGAATAGAACTAAAGTCAGTAAGCCTGTTGTTGAAGTGTTAAAAAATCATGGCTGTCTTGATGATATACCTGATACAAATCAACTTAGTCTATTTAATATTTGATTTTTTCGCCGATAAATGCTATAATAATGTTGACAAGAACTGATAAGTTTTAGCACTATAGGATAAAGAGTGGGCAGACCCACTCTTTACTTTATTTCATGAGAAGGTATAAATACCAATATTTAAGAGGAAAATAGGGTTTAGAGGTGGAGGTGATTTTGTGAAAAAAAGAGATATAGTAAAAATTGTTGAGGAATTAAGTATTCCTATCATGGGAGAACTAGGATTTGAGATTGTGGATATAGAATTTGTGAAAGAAGGTCCCAATAATTATTTGAGGATATTTATTGATAAACCAGGTGGAATAACAATAGATGATTGTCAAAAGGCAAGTGAAATTATAAGTGATAAATTAGATGAGATTGATCCCATAGATGTTAGCTATTATTTAGAAGTATCCTCACCAGGACTTGATAGGCCCCTAAAGACAAACAAAGATTTAAATAGAAACCTAGGAGAAGATATAGAAATAAAATTATATCAAGGTATTAATGGGAAGAAATTATATATGGGTAAATTTTTATCTTTTAATAATGACTGTATTGTTATATTGGATGATGAGAACAATGAAGTGGAATTGTCTAGAAAGAATATAGCTAAGATTAATCTAGCAATTAGATTTTAAGGGAGGTTTTGAGAAAAATGAAGGCCGAATTTATAGAGGCTCTTGAAGAAATAGAAAAAGATAAAGGAATTTCTAAAGATATAATATTTGAGGCATTGGAAGCAGCACTTATATCAGGTTATAAAAAAAATTTTGGTTCATCACAAAATGTAGAGGTTGAAATACACAAAATCACAGGAGATGTAAAAGTTTATGCAGCAAAAAATGTAGTTGAACAAGTAGAGGATGAGTTGTTAGAAATCAGTTTAGAAGAAGCAAAGAAAATTGATACTAAATATGAAATAGATGATATAGTTAAAGTGGAAGTTACTCCTAAAGATTTTGGTAGAATTGCAGCTCAAACAGCAAAGCAAGTAGTAATGCAAAAGATAAAGGAAGCAGAAAGAGAAGTTATATTTGAAGAGTTTGTTGATAGGGAAAATGAAATAGTAACTGGCCAAATACAGAGGATAAGTAAGGATATTATTTATGTGGACCTAGGGAAAACTGAGGGGGTTTTACCACCATCAGAACAAATAGAGGGAGAAAAATATCAGCAAGGTGATAGAATAAAAGTTTATATTGTCGAAGTTAAGAAAACTACCAAAGGGCCTCAAATAATCCTTTCTAGATCTCATCCTGGATTAGTCAGAAGACTTTTTGAATTAGAAGTTCCGGAAATACAAGAGGGAATAGTAGATATTTATGCAATTTCTAGGGAAGCAGGTTCTAGAACAAAAATTGCAGTATATTCAAAAGACAAAAATGTTGATCCAGTAGGTGCGTGTGTAGGTTTTAAAGGTAGTAGAGTGAAAGCTATAGTTGATGAACTAAATGGAGAAAAAATAGATATAGTTATATGGAGTAAAAACATAGAAGAGTTTATAGCTAATAGTTTGAGCCCTTCAAAAGTTGTAAAAGTTGAGGTAAATGAAAAAGAAAAATCTGCTCTAGTAGTTGTGCCAGATTATCAATTATCTTTAGCTATAGGAAAAGAAGGTCAGAATGCAAGACTTTCGGCCAAATTAACTAATTGGAAAATAGATATAAAAAGTGAAAGCCAATATGGTGAAGGAAAATAATAATGGGGGTGATTTTTATGAAAAAGAAGAAAATACCTCTAAG
Organism: Sporanaerobacter acetigenes DSM 13106; assembly: GCF_900130025.1. NCBI lineage: Bacteria > Bacillati > Bacillota > Tissierellia > Tissierellales > Sporanaerobacteraceae > Sporanaerobacter > Sporanaerobacter acetigenes. The sequence continues at coordinate 29,204 of NZ_FQXR01000007.1, forward strand.
AAAATGTATTGCTTGTGGAGAAAACAAGCCAAAGAAAGAATTATTAAGAGTAGTAAGAAAAAGTGATAGTGATATAGAAGTGGATTTGACAGGTAAAGTAAATGGAAGAGGAGCATATATTTGTGCCAATTTAAATTGTTTGAATACGGTAAAAAAAACAAAGAAGCTTGGCAAAGTTTTGGAATGTGAGATACCAAGCAAAGTATATGATGAACTTTTTAAAATTATTTCTTGCGATAAACAAGAATAATTTATTATGAAGTCACCTGTAAATTATATTGGGGGTGTATCGTTTGACTAGAATTAGAGTTTATGAGTTAGCAAAAGAATTAGGTATGACTAGTAAGGAATTAATAGAAAAAATATCTGATTTAAACTTAGAAATAAACAGTCACATGAGTACAATTGAAGATGAAGAAGCAGAACTTATTATGGAGCTTATAGAAGAAGAAAATAAAGATAAAAAAGCTATCGAAAAAAAAGGGACAAAGAAAAAAGATAACAATTCAATAAAAACTGAAGAAAAAAATTTGCAAACAAAAGAAATTATTGAAGATACTGAAAGTAATGAAAATATAATTGAAATAGGAGATACAGTAATAGTTAGAGAGTTAGCTGATAAAATGTCAATAACATCAAGTCAAATAATTACTAAGCTGATTTCTTTGGGTGTTATGGTTAATCAAAATCAAGAAATAGATTTTGATACAGCTAGTATTATTGGTGAAGAGTTTGGCTTTACAGTTAAAGAATCAGAAACTATTGAAAATGTTGATCAATTTGAGCTTGATTTTGAAGATGCTAAAGAATCCTTAAAACCAAGGCCACCAGTTGTTACAGTAATGGGACACGTAGATCATGGTAAAACTTCATTGCTAGATGCGATAAGAAAGACTCAGGTAACTAGAAGTGAAGCTGGTGGAATTACTCAACACATAGGTGCTTCAACTGTAAATATAAAAAATAAGAAAATTGTTTTTTTGGACACTCCAGGGCACGAAGCTTTTACTGCTATGAGGGCAAGAGGAGCTCAGGTTACCGATTTAGCTATTTTAGTAGTAGCAGCTGATGATGGAGTTATGCCTCAAACAATAGAGGCTATAAATCACGCTAAAGCTGCTGGAGTGCCAATTATTGTAGCCATAAACAAAATGGATAAACCTACAGCTAATCCAGATAGAATAAAGCAAGAATTGGTGGAACAAGGATTAGTTCCAGAGGATTGGGGCGGCGACACTATATGTGTTCCTGTTTCAGCTCGAAACGGAGAAGGAATTGATGAATTATTAGAAATGATATTGTTAGTTGCTGAAATGCAAGAGCTAAAAGCTAATCCAGATAGAAGAGCTGTTGGTATAATAATTGAAGCGCAACTTGATAAGGGTAAAGGACCACTAGCTTCTGTATTAATGCAAAAGGGAACTTTAAATGTAGGCGATAATGTAGTATCAGGAAGCGCTTATGGTAGAGTGCGTGCCATGTTGGATGATAAAGGGAAAAGAGTCAAAAAAGCTACTCCATCAATTCCAGTTATGATATTAGGCTTATCTGAAGTTCCAGAAGCAGGAGAGTATTTGTATTCTGTTGAAGATGAAAAAACTGCTAGAATTTATGCTGAAGCAATAAAACAAAAGAGAAGAGAAGAACAGTTGAAGGTCAATCAAAAAGTATCACTAGATGATTTATTTGATCAAATTCAAGCAGGAGAAGTAAAAGATTTAAATGTTATTATAAAAGCAGATGTAAGAGGTTCTATTGAGGCAATCAAGCAGTCACTCATTAAATTGGAAAATGAAGAAGTTAAAGTCAATATCATTCATGGTGGTGTAGGTGGAATTACTGAAAGTGATGTAATGTTAGCTTCAGCTTCAAATGCGATTATTATCGGATTTAATGTAAGACCAACCCTAAATGCTATGGATATAGCAAAAAGAGAAAATGTAGATATAAGAACTTATAGGATAATATATGAGGCTATAGAAGATATACAATCTGCCATAAAAGGTATGCTAGAACCAACTATAGTGGAAGAAGTTATAGGAAGAGCAGAAGTGAGAGCTACATTTAAAGTTCCTAGCATAGGTATGATTGCTGGTATATATGTTTTGCAAGGTAAATTAACCAGAAATTGCAAAACCAGATTGTTGAGAAATGATGTGGTGATATTTGAAGGAAATGTTTCTTCATTGAAGAGATTTAAAGATGATGTTAAAGAAGTGCAATCAGGTTATGAAGGTGGATTAGGTCTTGAAAATTATAATGATGTAAAAGAAGGGGATATAATAGAAGCGTATATTTTAAAAGAAGTTGAAAGGTAGAGGTGTATTGGAATATGGATAACAAGAGAATCAATAGAATTTCCGAAGAAGTTAAAAAAGTTGTATCAGATGTAATAACAAATAAACTTAAGGATCCTAGAATTTCACCTATGACAAGTGTAACTCATGTTGAAGTAACTAGAGATTTGAGGTATGCAAAGATTTATGTTAGTGTTTTGGGAGAAGAAATAGAAAAGAAAAGTACTTTAGAAGGTTTAGAAAATTCCAAAGGGTTTATTAGAAAAGAAATAGGGGATAGAATAGATTTACGATATGTACCTGAGCCAATTTTTCATGTAGATGATTCAATTGAGCATAGTATATATATTTCTAAATTGATAGAAAAAGTGAATGAAGAAGATGAGAAAAAAAGAAGGGGTACTGATGAATAGTGAAATTAAATTACTTATGGACAAAAGCATAGAAATGATTAAAAGTAGCAAAACTATTTATTTATGTAGTCATGTGCAGCCCGATGGAGACAATATAGGTTCATTATTAGCTCTTGGAATGGCAATTAAAAAATTAAATAAAGATGTAAGTATACTAAAAGTAGATGAAATACCAAAAGATTTTTTATTTTTACCTAACATTGATATGATCAAAGAACAGAATGCTGTAGAAACTATCGATTTATTTATATCTTTAGACAATGGAGATATAGAAAGACTGGGAATAGGGAAAGAACTAGCTTTAAGAGCAAAAAAAATCATAAATATAGATCATCATATTACTAATGATAATTTTGGTGATGTAAATATTGTTATCCCATCAGCTGCAGCTACAGGTGAAATAATTTATCATTTTATAAAAGAAATGGGTGTAGAAATTGATAAAGATATTGCTACTTGTATATATGTTGCTATAAGTACTGATACTGGTAGTTTTATGTATGATAGCACTACCAGTATTACTCATTTGATTGCTGCTGATTTAATGAATAAAGGTATTGATTTAAATGAAATAATAGTTAATATATATCAAAGCAGATCTCTTTCAAGAACAAAACTTTTTATAAAAACTCTCAATACATTAGAAATGTTATGCAAAGGAAAAATAGCAGTGGTTTCTGTTTCTAGAGATATGTTAGAAGAATGCAATGCAAACATGGAAGATGCAGAGGGGATAGTGTCTTATATTAGAGATATAGAAGGAGTAGAAATAGCCTGTATATTGAAAGAAGTAGAAGATGATGAAATAAAGATAAGTTTAAGATCTAAAAGCAAAATAAATGTAGCAGAGATATGTTCAAAATACAATGGTGGAGGCCACAAAAAAGCTGCTGGTTGCACTATAAATAAGAGTATTTATGATGCAAAAGAATCAATATTAAAAGAAATTTATAATTATATTAGGTGATTAAATGAATGGTATTATCAATGTATTTAAGCCTAGAGGATTGACTTCTAATGATGTTGTAAGAAGAGTAAAGAAAATTTTAAATGTCAAAAAAGTTGGACATACTGGTACGCTTGATCCTAATGCAAGTGGCGTATTGCCAATTTGTATTGGAAAGGCCACAAGAGTCAGCGAGTATTTATTGTATTCCAATAAAAAATATACTGCTGAAATTACTCTGGGTTTTAGTACTGACACTCAAGATGAAGAAGGAAATATATTAAAGCGTTCAGAAAAAGAAGTTACACAAAATGAAATTTTAGAAGCATTTGATTCTTTCAAAGGTGAGATTTATCAAATTCCACCTATGTATTCTGCTATAAGACATGATGGAAAAAGATTATATGAATTAGCTAGAGAGGGTATTGAGGTTGAGAGGGAAAAAAGAAAAGTATATATTTATGATTTAGAAATACTTAAAATAATTGATAATAAAAAAATTTTATTTAATGTAGAATGCTCAAGAGGCACCTATATTAGAACACTGTGCAATGATATAGGTGAATATTTAGGTACTTATGGATATATGTCTTTTTTAATAAGAACTAGTGTGTATCCTTTTAAAATAGATACTGCTGTTAGTTTAGAAACGATAAAAAACAAATTTGATAGTGGAAATATTCAAGATATTTTAATTCCTATTGATTATGCATTATCTAATTTTGAAAGCATTTTTGTAGATAAGAACTACTTTAAACAATTGTCTAATGGTATGCTTATAGATCTCGATAGGTTGAATTTTAAAGGCAATGTGGTTGTAGGTAAAAACTTGAGAATTTATTGCGGAGATATCTTCATAGGCATAGGAAAATTTGTAAATAAAGATAGTAAAATATTTTTAAAAATGAATAAAGTTTTTTTATAAAGGTGATAAAAATGAAAATTATCAAATATGAAAAAAACAACACAATAAATGCTAAAACAGCTGTTGCCTTAGGAAATTTTGATGGTTTACATATAGGACATCAAAAGCTAATTGAAACTATGATAAAAGAAAGTAGAATAAAAAAACTGAAAAGTTCTGTTTTGCTTTTTAACAATCATACTAAAACTGTCTTAAATAATGTAAAAGCACCTGAAATACTTACGACAAATGAGCAAAAAACTGAATTACTTGAATCTTTAGGTTTAGAACTTATATATTCAATGGATTTTAATGCTGAAATTATGAAGTTGAGTCCAGAAGAATTTGTAAAGAAAATATTGATAGATAGATTAAATGCAAAATTAGTAGTTGTTGGATTTGATTATAAATTTGGTTATAAAGCTACAGGAGATAGTGAAGTTTTAAAGCAATTGGGGAAAAATTATGGATTTGAAGTTATAATTATTGGTCCTGTATATAGCGGTGACAATATAGTGAGTAGTACTCTAATAAGAGATTTATTAAAAAAGGGAAAAGTCAAAGAAGCAAGTGAGTTATTAGGTAGACCTTTTACTATGAATGGAAAAGTAATTAGTGGGGAAAAAAGAGGTAAAAGCATGGGATTTCCTACAGCAAATTTAAGTATTGAATATAATTATTTGATACCAAAATTTGGAGTTTATAAAACTAAAACAGTGGTGAATAACAAGGAATACTTAAGTTTGACGAACGTTGGAACAAATCCTACATTTGATGAAGCTAAAATTCATATTGAAACTCATATATTAGATTTTAATGAAAATATATATGGTGAAAAAATTAGTATTAAATATTTAGATTTTATTAGAGAAGAGATAAAATTTAATACTAAAGGCGAACTTATGGTTCAAGTAAAAAATGATATCAAAGCTGTAAAAATGTAGTGATAGTGTTTACAATTTATCATATATATGATAGAATAAAACTAGTTTCAAATTACCTTTAGCAAAGTTTAGCGCATCCTCGGCGTTATACTTAGCTAAGGGCGAAAACAAATAAATGAGGAGGTGTTATTTATATGGCTTTAAATAAAGAGCAAAAGGAAGAAATAATAAGAGAGTATGGATTACATGAAGGTGATACAGGTTCACCAGAAGTGCAAATTGCTATGCTTACTTATAGAATTAATTCATTAAATGAGCATTTAAAGACTCATAAAAAAGATCACCATTCAAGAAGAGGCTTATTGAAAATGGTTGGTCAAAGAAGAGGTCTTTTAAATTATCTACAAAAGACTGATATTGAAAGATATCGTAGTCTTATTCAAAAGCTAGGTATAAGAGGATAAACTAGAGCGGGATACACCCGCTCTATTGATTTATTTAGACTTAAAATTTAAAAAGTGTTATTATAATAAATAAGGTTATAATATATAAGAGCACAATTATGCATTAAAGAAAAAGGAGGTAAAGTATGGAAAGGGTTTTTGAATATGAAATAGCTAGTAGAAAGTTAACAGTAACTACTGGCAAAGTTGCTGAACAAGCTGGTGGAGCTTGTCTAGTTAGATATGGGGACACTGTTGTATTAGTTACAGCTACTGCTTCAAAAGAGCCAAGAGAAGGCATTGATTTTTTCCCATTAAGTGTTGATTTTGAGGAAAGACTCTATTCTGTTGGCAAAATACCAGGTGGTTTTATAAAAAGGGAAGGAAAGCCTAGCGAAAAGGCTATATTAACTTCAAGACTAATAGACAGACCTATAAGGCCTTTATTTCCAAAAGGTTATAGAAATGATGTACAAGTTGTTGCAACGGTTTTATCTGTTGATCAAGATTGTACTCCTGATATTGTTGCTATGATAGGTTCTTCAATTGCATTAACTATTTCTGACATACCATTTTTTGGACCTACAGGTTCAGTATCAGTAGGATTAGCTAATGGAGAATTTATTATAAATCCTACTAGTGAAGAAAGAGATAAATCAAAGTTGCACTTGGTTGTATCTGGAACCAAAGAAGCAGTTATGATGGTAGAAGCCGGAGCAGATGAAGTTCCTGAAGATACAATGTTAGAGGCAATAATGTTTGCTCATGATCAAATCAAGGGAATTTGTGATTTTATTGAGAAAATAAGGAATGAGATAGGCAAAGAAAAACAAGATTATCAAATTTTTGAGCCAGATAGTCAGATAGAAGAAGAAGTAAGAGAATTTGCTACAGAAAAAATCATTAATGCCATTCAAACTAAGGATAAACAAGAAAGAGACGAAAATATGGATATAGTTCGTCAAGAAGTATATGATTGCTTTTTAGAAAAATATCCAGAAAGTGAAAAAGATATAGAAGAAGTTATATATGATATCACTAAAGAAGAGGTAAGACGACTTATATTGGAAGAAGGTGTAAGGCCAGACAATAGAAAGATCGATGAAATACGTCCAATTACCTGTGATGTAGGATTACTTCCTAGAACTCATGGCTCAGGTCTTTTTACAAGAGGCCAAACTCAAGTTTTAACTATTGCTACATTAGGTGCTTCTAGTGATGTACAAATAATTGATGGAATAGGTGATGATGAATCAAAGAGATATATGCATCATTATAATTTTCCACCATATAGTGTAGGAGAAACAAGAGTATTGAGAGGTCCTGGAAGAAGAGAAATAGGACATGGAGCATTAGCAGAAAGAGCATTAGAGCCTGTTATACCATCAGAAGATAAATTTCCATATACTATAAGATTAGTTTCCGAGGTATTAAGTTCTAATGGTTCTACTTCGCAAGCTAGTGTTTGTGGCAGTACTTTAGCATTATTGGATGCGGGAGTACCGATAAAAGCTCCTGTAGCAGGTATAGCAATGGGGCTTATGAAATCCGAAGATAAAGTAGTTATTTTAACAGACATACAAGGTATGGAAGACTTTTTAGGAGATATGGATTTTAAAGTAGCTGGGACAGAAAAAGGTATAACTGCTATTCAAATGGATATAAAAATTGCAGGTATTGATAGACCAATATTAAAAGAAGCATTAGAAAGAGCAAGAATAGGAAGGTTATTCATATTGAATAAAATGCTAGAAGTTATTTCTGAGCCTAAAAAAGAATTATCACCATTTGCTCCTAGAATATTTACTATGCAAGTAGATACTGAAAAAATAAGAGATATAATAGGTCCTGGTGGGAAAATGATAAATAAAATAATTGATGAAACAGGAGTAAAAATAGATATAGATGAAAATGGCAAGATAACGATAGCTGCAGTTGATGTTGAAATGGGAAATAAGGCTATAGATATAATAAATAAAATAGTTAAAGATGTGGAAGTTGGAGAAATATATTTAGGAAAAGTAAATCGAATTGTGCCATTTGGTGCATTTGTTGAAATTTTAAATGGTAAAGAAGGATTAGTTCATATTTCAAATATAGCAAAAGAAAGAATAAACAAAGTTGAAGATGTACTATCTGTAGGCGATGAAATACTTGTCAAAGTAATAGAAATTGACAATCAAGGAAGGATAAATTTATCTAGAAAAGATGCCTTACCTCAAGAAGAAAGCAAAGATGAACATAACATAAAATAAGGGCATGAACCTAAAACTGGTTCATGTTTTTTTAATACATGTTATCATAATAAATCTTATCATAAATGATAAGATAAACTAAAATATTTTCAAAAACTCTCTAATATATTATACAAAGGAGGGATTAAAATGAAAATTTTATACATCAAAAAAAAGAATATGTATGTTTTCGTTACTATTCTAATAATAGTAATACTAGTACTAATTATGTATAGCATCTATCTAAATAAAGCTAAAAAAACATTTAAAAGAGATATATTTTATGAGGGAAATACAAATGAAAAAATAATTGCTTTTACTTGTAATGTAGATTGGGGAAACGAATATATACCGCAAATGTTAGAAATTTTTGAGAATGAAGAAATTAAAATAACTTTTTTTATAACTGGTAGATGGGCAGATGACAACAAAGATCTATTGAAAGAAATATATAGTCACGGACATGAAATAGGGAATCACGGCTACTACCATAAAGAATATGGAAAATTAAGCTACGAGATTAACAAAAATGAAATTGAAAAATGCGATGAGTCTATAAATAATATATTGGGAATTAAATGTAAATATTTCGCACCTCCCTCAGGATCTTATAATGACAATACAATTAGAGCTGCTAGAGATTTAAATTATGATATAATTATGTGGAGTATTGATACTATAGACTGGAGAGAAGATAGTACGAGTGAAAAAATAATCAGCAGAGTATTAACAAAAGCAAACAATTCTGGTATAGTACTTATGCATCCAACCGAAAACACTGTAAGAGCATTGCCTGTAATTATAAAATCATTAAAAGAAGAAGGATACACTATTGGAAGAGTTAGTGATATAATAAAAAAGGCTTCCAATGGAAGCATCGAAAACTAAGGAAGCCTTTTTTTACGAGTAAGTATGTAGAAGTATATTTTTACTGAGGTGATAAATATGAAATTAGAAATAGTAAACAAGAGTCCTTTTCCACTACCAAATTATTTAACAGAAGGTTCAGCAGGAATAGATCTATATGCCAATATAGATGAATCTATGCTCTTAAAACCATTAGAAAGAATCTTGATTCCTACGGGTATACATATATCAATCCCTACAGGTTATGAAGCACAAATCAGAGCTAGAAGTGGTTTAGCTTTAAAGTATGGTATAACTTTGGCGAATGGCATAGGAACTATAGATAGTGACTACAGAGGTGAAATAAAAATCATACTTATAAATTTGGGTCAAGAGGACTTCATTATAAATAGTGGAGATAGAATTGCTCAAATGGTTTTTATAAAATATGAAAAAGTTACTTTAATAGAGGTAAATAAATTAGATGAAACTAAAAGAGGCAGTGGGGGTTTTGGACATACAGGAATATAAGAAGGGGGAATTTATGTGAAACTAAGCGAATTAGGTGGCAAAGAAATTGTCAATCTAAACGATGGAGGAAGATTAGGGATAATTGCTGATTCAGATATTATTATTGATGAAAAGACAGGGAAAATAATTTCTCTATTAGTTCCTGACCCAAAGGTACAATTCAAATTATTTGGGGAAAAGGAAGAAATAGAAATACCTTGGAACTCCATACGAAAAATAGGAAACGATATGATAATAGTTGAATTTGAAGATTACTAATTATTAATTCAATCACAAATAATCTTAAATACCCATATTATAAACTAAACGATAAATTTCTAGAGGTGATAAAATACGATGAGGACAATAGTTCAAAAATTTGGAGGTACATCAGTTGCCTCAAAAAGCAGTAGAGAAATGGTAATGAAAAAAATACTTGATAAAAAAAATTCAGGTTTTAAAGTAGTTGTAGTAGTTTCAGCTATGGGAAGAAAGGAAAGCCCTTATTCTACAGATTCATTAATTGAATTAATAAACAAATCCACTCTGTCGCCTAGAGAATTAGATCTTCTTTTATCTTGTGGCGAAATTATCTCTGCAGTTGTATTGTCAAATTTATTAAATGAAGAAGGTTATAAATCTATCGTATACACAGGATATCAGGCCGGTATAAAAACCAATGACAATTTTGGTTGTGCAGATATCATAGATATAGATCCTATAAATATAGCTAATAGTTTGGGAAAAGATTATATTGTTATAGTGGCTGGATTCCAAGGAGCTAATAGGGAGGGTGACATTACTACCTTAGGCAGAGGTGGTAGCGATATCACTGCTGTTGCATTAGGAAAAGCTTTAAAAAGTCAATGTGTAGAAATATATACTGATGTAGATGGAATAATGACTGCAGATCCAAGTATTGTACCAAATGCAAAATTGTTAGATAGTATGTGCTATTCTGAAGTTTATCAATTAGCAGAAGATGGAGCAAAAGTTATACATCCTAAAGCTGTAGAAATTGCTCAAAAGTACAATATACCCATAAAAATTAAAAATACTTTTACTAAAAGTGAAGGTACTACAATAAAAAATACTCAAACAATACCATCTAAAGATATGAAAGATATACAAAATCAAAAAATTCTAACAGCAATAACTTACAAAAAAAGAAGGGTACAAGTCATTATTGATGTTGATAGTGAAAATGATAATACAGAAAATTTGATGGAAGGAATAACAAAAAACAATATAAGCATTGATTTAATAAATTTTTTTGTTGACAAAAAAATATTTACTATTGATAAGGAAGACTTAACCATTCTAGAAAACATATTAAAAAAAGGTAATTACAAATATAAGATAATTGATAACTGCTGTAAAATAAGTGCTACAGGCTATAAAATGCATGGAATGCCAGGAGTCATGGCTAGAATCACAAAAACTTTATCTAGAGAAGGAATACGAATTTTACAATCTGCTGACTCTCATAATACTATTTGGTGTTTAATTGATGAAAAAAATACAGATAAGGCAATAAAAGCCCTCCATAATGAATTTAAATTATATGAATAGGCCAGATCATCTTTTATGATTTGGTCTATTATATTTAGCATATTATTATATAAAAAGTAAAAACTAAAAAGAGCATATTTAAATAAAAAATTGGAGGATATATTTTATGAAAAGATATGATTTGAATTATCGTGGAGAAAATAATGAGGACGAAAAAAAAGATGATAAGAATTTAGATGAACTAAAAAGTATTGGAACTATGGATATACCAGAGTTTCCAAATGATATACAATATTTAACTATAATAGGGGAAATTGAAGGGCATATTATGGCTCCTCCTCAGAAAAAAGCTACTAAATATGAACATTTAATACCTTTACTTATTGCAGCCATGGAAGATCCTAAAATTAAAGGAGTATTTATTATTCTAAATACAATTGGTGGAGATGTTGAAGCAGGTCTTGCACTTGCAGAAATGATAAGTAGCATTGATAAGCCTAAAGTATCTTTAGTCCTAGGAGGTGGACACAGTGTAGGAGTTCCCCTAGCAACATCTACAGATTATTCTTTTATAGTTCCATCAGCCTCTATGACAATCCACCCTATTCGTACTACTGGATTAGTTATAGGAGGTCCCCAAACTTTTAGATATTTTGAAAAAATGCAACAAAGAATCATAGATTACATTATTAGAACATCTAATATAGATAGAGATACTTTGATGAAATTAATGTATGCTACAGACGAAATAGCTAACGATGTAGGAACAATACTTATTGGTCAAGAAGCTGTAGATTATGGATTAATTGATGAAGTTGGTGGATTTAGTGATGCACTGTACAAACTTCGAAGTTTGATTAATAATGATAAGGAATAGTATAAGCAAAAAAATTATGCTATAATATCATGAGTACATATTTTCACTATAAGGGGGAGATTTTTTTGACTTTTTTTCAAGCTATTATTTTAGGTATTTTTCAAGGCATAACAGAATTTTTACCAATTAGTAGTTCAGGACATCTAGTAGTATTACAACATTTTTTTGGAATAAGAGAAGGAAATTTGTTTTTCACTGAAATGCTACACTTTGGTACTCTAATTTCAATATTTATTGTTTATTTTAACGATATAATTAAAATAATAATTGAATTCTTCAAAATGCTTGGCAGTGGAATAAAAAACAAAAAATTTAAAGTCACCAATTCTTATCAAAAATTAGCTCTTTTAATTATTGTAGGAAGTATACCTACTGCTATAATTGGGATATTATTGGGAGATATCTTTGAAAAACTATACTCATCTATAATTGCAATAAGTATTGCTTTTATAATAACAGGTTTTCTACTATGGTTTGTTGACAGAAACGCAAAAGAAAATAAGAGAATAAAAAATGTATCTTACTTAGATGCAATAATCATAGGTATTTTTCAAGGTATTGCTATTACACCAGGTATATCTAGATCAGGTTCAACTATAGCAGGTGGATTGTTTAGAGGATTAAACAGAAAATTGGCTACTGAATTTTCATTTTTACTTGCATTGCCAGCTACTTTTGGAGCAGCAATACTAGGAATAAGAGATGCTGTAGCCGCTGGTGGAGAAACTCAATTTACAGCTCCTTTAGTTGTGGGAGTTGTCATTTCAGCTATTGTAGGAGTTTTTGCAATGAAAATTTTAATGAGCTTGCTAGAAAATAAAAAGCTACACTATTTTTCATATTATTTGTGGGTTTTAGGTACTATATTATTAATTTCTCAGATATTCTAAATAAAAGAGGATTTTAGTATCATCTGTAGAAATACTTCCAGAGGTGATTATTTTGAAAAGCAAAAAAAAGAAAAAATCATTTGATAGGGAAATAGTCGGAATTATAATTATATCCTTTGGAATACTTTTGCTTTTAAGTTTATTTACCAATAAAACTGGTGTAGTTGGTAACTTTTTAAAAGATGCACTTTTATTACTTATGGGATTTGGAGGATATATATTTCCATTAATAATATTAGCTATTGGACTGCTATTAGTGCTAAACAAATTAGATATGGAAGATGATAAAAAGTCGATTTTTTTAATTGTTATTTTCATATGTTTTATCACCATTATTGATATAAAAGACATTAAAGTTGATTTATTTAAAAGTAAAATGGAGCTTGTATTTGAATATTCTCAATTAGGACATGGAGGAGGCATTGTTGGAGGACTTTTAGGATATGCCTTCTTCAAACTATTTGGCTCTTTAGGATCTTATATAATACTTTCCATTATTAGTTTTATCTTTTTTCTATTGTTAACTGAAATCAGGCTAACTGAACTCACACCAAAATTTAATTCAGTTAAAATTGAAAATAATAATGAGAAAAGAAAGAAAAGAAAAGAAAAGTATACAAAAGTAGATGACAAAAAAAAGTCTATAAAAATACTAGACTATTCTAGCAATGATATAGAAAATGAAAATTCAAAAATTGACAATTCAGATGATAAAATAAGTATAAATAAAAATAATATTTCTATAGACAACTATCAATTCCCACCTATAGAACTATTGAAAGACAGAAATGAAAAAAGTGATATAGATGATAAAAAAGAAATATTGGTGAATGCAAAAAAAATCGAGGACACAATGAAAAATTTTGGTATCGCGGCAAATATAGTTCAAATAAGCAAAGGCCCTACCATTACTTGCTATGAACTTCAACCTGCACCTGGTGTTAAAGTAAGTCGTATAGTGAATTTATCAGATGATATAGCTTTAAATTTAGCTACATCAGATGTGCGAATAGAAGCACCTATTCCTGGGAAAGCAGCGGTAGGTATTGAAGTTCCCAATAAAACTAAATTAAATGTAGGGTTAAAAGAAATACTTTTATCAGAAGAATACATGGAGATAAATTCAAATATACCGTTGGCATTAGGGAAAAATGTTGCAGGAAAACCTGTAATTACAACTATGGAAAAAATGCCTCATCTATTGATTGCAGGTGCTACGGGTTCAGGCAAAAGCGTGTGCATAAATACTATTATAATGAGTATATTATATAAATCTAATCCAGATGATGTAAAACTTATTTTAATTGACCCAAAAGTTGTAGAATTAAGTATTTACAATGATATACCTCATCTATTAATTCCAGTAGTTACAGATGCAAAAAAAGCAAGAAGTGCACTAAATTGGGCTGTTGAAGAAATGACAAGAAGATATAAATTATTTGCTCAAAATAGTGTAAGAGATATCTACAGCTATAACAACAAAATACGAGATAATGATAAGGCTGAAAATTTGTCACAAATTGTCATAATAATTGATGAACTAGCAGATTTGATGATGGTAGCTGCTCAAGAAATAGAAGATTATATATGTAGATTGGCACAAATGGCAAGAGCTGCAGGAATGTATTTAATTGTAGCTACCCAAAGACCATCAGTAGATATAATCACTGGGACTATAAAAGCTAATATACCATCTAGAATATCTTTTGCTGTAACTTCTCAAGTCGATTCGAGAACCATATTAGATATGAGTGGAGCTGAAAAACTACTTGGAAAAGGTGATATGCTTTTTTATCCTTCAGATATGCCCAAACCTATAAGGGTTCAAGGAGCATTTATTGATGATGAAGAAGTTGAAGAAATTGTTTCTTTCTTGAAAAAGCAAAATACTCCAACCTATAATGAAGAAATTTTAGATACAATAGAAAATGAAAATTTCATAAGTGATGAATCAAGTGATGAACTTCTTCCAAAAGCAATCGATTTAGTCATTAACGAGGGACAGGCTTCAATATCTTTACTACAAAGAAAATTAAAAATAGGATATGCAAGAGCTGCAAGACTTATTGATGAAATGGAGGATAGGGGAATAGTGGGAGGATACGAAGGAAGCAAACCCAGAAAAGTACTAGTAGATAAAGAAGATTTTAATTCTTAGAAAAGGAGTGTTAACCAATTGAAGAAAGTAAATGTAGCTATAATAACCTTAGGATGCTCTAAAAATGAAATAGATTCTGACATAATGGCTGGTATACTAAAGAATAATGACTTTAATATTATAACAAATTTAGATGAAGCAGAGATAATCATTGTAAATACATGTGGATTTATTGATGCTGCAAAGGAAGAATCTATAAAAATTATATGGGAAATGACAAAATATAAGGAATATGGAAAGTGTAAATACCTAATACTTTCAGGCTGTTTAGCTGAAAGGTACTCAAAAGAATTGGCAGAAGAAATAGATGAAGTAGATGGAATTTTAGGCACAGGAAACATAAGGGATATAGCACAACTACTTAAGGGATTGGAACAAAAAAATAAAATAATTAATATTGGAAATGTAAACGAAGAATATATTGAAGAAATTGAAAGAACAGAGTTTACTCATACTGCCTATATGAAAATTTCCGAAGGTTGCAATAATTATTGTACTTATTGTATAATTCCCAAGCTTCGAGGACATTACAGAAGTAGAAAAATGGGAAATATCATATCTGAAGCAAAGTATTTAGTAGATAAAGGTGTAAAAGAAATAATACTTATAGCACAAAATACAACAGATTATGGAATAGATTTATATGGAGAATATAAATTACCCGATCTACTATATGAATTGAACAAAATAGAAGGTTTAGAGTGGATTAGAATATTATATATGTACCCAGATAATTTTACAGATGAACTTATTGAAGCAATAAAAACAAATAAAAAGGTTGCAAAATATGTAGATATACCCATTCAGCATATAAGTGATAAAATACTAGAAAAAATGAACAGAAAAACAAGTAAAAAGGATATAACTAAACTAATTAAAAAATTGAGAAGTGAGATACCAGAAATCATTATTAGAACAACAGTGATTGTAGGATTTCCTGGAGAAAAAAATGAAGAATTTGATGAATTGTATGAGTATATAAAAGAAATTAAGTTTGATAGACTAGGAGCTTTTGTTTATTCCAGAGAAGAAGGTACTAAAGCATATGAATATGATGAACAAATAGATGAAGAAACTAAAATATATAGAAGAAATAGAATAATGGAATTGCAACAAGAAATATCTTTGATGGAAAACAAAAATAAAATAGGGAAGATTTATAAAGTATTGATAGAAGAAAAATATGATGACAATATTTATATAGGTAGAAGCTATATGGATAGTCCTGAAATTGATGGAATAGTATATTTTAAAAGCATCAAAGCAGTAAATCCTGGCACTTTTGTTAATGTTAAAATAGTTGGTTGTTTAGAATATGATTTAATGGGGGAGATTTTAAGTGAATACAGCGAATAAATTGACAATTTTTAGAATGATTTTAGTTCCTGTTTTTATGATTTTTTTATTCTCTGACATCAACAATGCACAATATATTGCTGCAGCTATTTTTATATTAGCTTCTATAACAGATGCATTAGATGGACATATTGCAAGAAGTAGAAATCAGATAACTAACTTTGGAAAGTTCATGGACCCACTAGCAGATAAAATACTAGTATCATCCGCTTTGATTTCTATGATAGAACTAGGCAAGATTCCAGCATGGGTAGTAGTAGTTATTATAGCAAGAGAATTTGCAATAACTGGCCTTAGAGTTATTGCAGCTAGTGAAGGAATCACTATTGCTGCAAATAAATTAGGTAAAATAAAAACCATAACACAACTAATTGCAATAATTGCTTTGTTATTTAATAACTATCCTTTTAGACTAATAAACCTTCCTTTTGATCAAATTATGATATATGTTGCTGTATTTTTTACAATAATATCTGGAATTGATTATATCTATAAAAACAAAGAAGTATTGCACAGTGGAGACAGGTAAACAGGAGATGATTTAATGAAAGCAGAAATTATATGTGTTGGCACAGAATTACTTCTAGGAAATATTGTCAATACAAATGCACAATTTTTATCACAAAGATTAGCTGATTTAGGCATAGACGTTTATTATCATTCAGTAGTGGGAGACAATGCAGAAAGATTAGAAAAAGCTACAAAAATAGCCCTAAATAGATCCGAATTGATAATTTATACGGGTGGATTAGGACCTACAAGTGATGATTTAACCAAAGAAATCGTTTCAAATATATTGGGTTTAGAAATGAAATTAGACAATATAAGTTTAGAAAAAATAAAAGAATATTTTAAGAAAAGCAATAAAATTATGACGGAAAATAATATAAAGCAAGCTATTCTACCTAAAGATTGTATTGTTTTAAAAAATGATGTAGGAACTGCTCCAGGTGTTTTTTTAGACTATAATGAAAAGAAGATAGTTTTATTACCAGGCCCTCCTAAAGAAATGAATTTAATGTTTAATAATTATGTCGTTCCATTAATAAAACAAGACTATATTATAAAATCCAAAACACTAAAAACCATAGGCATAGGAGAATCTCAATTAGAAGATTTAATTAAAGATTTAATAGAAGAACAAACAAATCCTACAATTGCTACTTATGCGAAAGAAGGTCAAGTAGATATTAGAATAACAGGAAAAGACAGAGATGAAGAAACGATTGACGAATCAATAAAGAAGCTAGTCGAAAAAATTGATAAAGTATTAAAAAATTATATTTATAGCTATAACAATAAAACCATTGAAGAAGTTTTTTATAATCTTCTCAAAGAAAAAAATATGAAGGTAGCTTTTTGTGAATCTTGTACTGGTGGACTTGTTTCAAGTAGATTTACAAGGATACCAGGTGCATCTTTAGTTTTTGATCGTGGCATTGTTACATATAGTAATAATGCAAAAATAACTGAACTTAGCGTAAAAGGAGAAACCTTAAATAGATATAGTGCAGTAAGTAGCCAAACTGCAATAGAAATGGCCAATGGATTGCTTTCAAAGAGCAATGTGGATATGGCTTTGTCAACCACTGGCATAGCTGGACCTAGTGGAGGAACTAAAACTACACCAGTTGGCACAGTTTTCATTGGAATAGCTACAAAACATGAATCTTTAGCAATTGAATGTCATTTTAGTGGAGATAGACAATCTATTCAAGATAAAGCTGCAAGCAAAGTTTTTGATGAGGGTAGAAAATATTTACTAAAAATAAATCATTGACTATGTAAACAAAATATTGTATTATGTATATGAGGAACTTACGTTCGAAAACGAAAGGTGGTGGATCCAGTTTTCACTGGAACAATATGGTTGATATGGCTGATAAAAATAAGGCTTTAGATGCTGCTATAAGCCAAATTGAAAAACAATTTGGTAAAGGTTCAATAATGAAACTAGGAGAAAATACCAAGATGAATATTGAAGTAATACCTACTGGTTCTTTAAACCTAGATATTGCTTTAGGTATTGGTGGTCTCCCTAGAGGAAGAATAGTAGAAGTTTTTGGACCTGAATCATCAGGCAAAACTACTGTAGCTCTTCATGTAATCGCAGAAGCACAAAAAAAAGATGGAATTGCTGCTTTTATTGATGCTGAACATGCATTAGATCCATCCTATGCTAAGAGATTAGGAGTAGATATTGATAATTTAATTGTTTCTCAACCAGATACAGGAGAACAGGCTTTAGAAATTGCTGAAGCTCTAGTTAGAAGTGGTGCAATAGATGTAATTGTCATTGACTCCGTTGCTGCATTGGTACCAAAAGCCGAAATTGAAGGTGAAATGGGAGAAAGTCATGTAGGTCTACAAGCTAGGCTTATGTCTCAAGCTTTAAGAAAATTAGCTGGCTCTATAAACAAATCTCAAGCTATAGTTATATTTATAAATCAATTAAGAGAAAAAGTTGGAGTCATGTTCGGTAATCCTGAAACAACTACTGGAGGAAGAGCTTTGAAATTTTATTCTTCAGTACGATTAGACGTAAGACGAATTGATTCTATAAAACAAGGTGATGATGTTATAGGAAATCGTACAAGAGTTAAAGTGGTAAAAAATAAAGTTGCTCCTCCTTTTAAACAAGCAGAATTTGATATCATGTATGGATTAGGCATTTCTAATGAAGGAAACATAATAGATGCAGGCGTAACAGCTGAAATTGTAAATAAATCAGGTGCATGGTATAGCTATGGAGAATATAAATTAGGCCAAGGAAGAGAAAATGCTAAAGATTTTTTAAAGGAAAATCCAGAGATAGCTTTAGAAATCGAAACCAAAATTAGAGAAAAATATGAACTAAATTATGAAAAAACAAAAGATAATAGTGAAGACGAAAAGAAAGAGTAAAATTTAAAACCTCCTTATATAAGGAGGTTTTAAAATCAAAGGGAAGTGTTAAAAATTGAAAATATTATTTTTTACTGATACTCATATAAGAGGAACTACTCCTAAAAATAGAAAAGATGATTTAGTAGATACTTTGGGAAAAAAATTTAATGAGATTGTTGAAATATCAAATTCTAATAATGTTGATTTTGTTTTACATGGAGGAGATCTATTTGATAGACCTGATGTTTCAATATCTATTGTAAGTAAATTTGTTACTATATTAAATAAATTTAAAGCTCCTATTTATATTATATCTGGAAATCATGATGTATATGGACATAATCCTCAAACTATCCATAGAACTATGTTAGGCCTATTTAATGCTATGGGAATTATTCATTTAATACACGAAGGAGAAGTTGTATTTCTTAGAAAAGATGATATAAATGTTCAATTAACTGGTCAACCTTACATTTATAGTATAGATGAAAAAATAAATATAAGTAAGTACAGAGTAGAAAAAATCGATAAAAAAGCCGATTTTTCTATACATATGGTTCATGGCATGTTGCTAGATAGGCCATTTATAAAAGGCATACCCTATACCCTTGTTGATGACATTAAAGATACTAAAGCTGATATAACATTAGCAGGACATTATCACTCTGGTTTTGGTATAATTAAAAGTGATGATAAATACTTTGTCAATCCAGGAAGTATAATTAGGATAACTAATAGCCTTAAAGAAATAGAGCGAATACCTCAAGTAGTAATGATTACATTAAAAGACGATATAAAAATTGAATTAATTCCTTTAAAATCTGCATTACCTGGTGAAGAAGTATTAGATAGACAAGAAATTGAAAATTTTATATTTAAAAATGAAAGATTAACACAATTTAAACAATCAGTAGACTCCACTGCAAATTTTCAAAAATTAGATATTAATGAAATACTTTTGAATATTTCATTGACTGAAGAAGTGTCTGATAAAGTAAAACAAGAAGCTTTAAAAAGAATATCCTTGTCTCAAATGAAAAATACAGGAGATGAATAACTAGTATGAAATATATAAAAAAAGCCATATTAGAAAACTTTCAGTCCCATAAATATTCAGAAATAGACTTTGACAATAATTTGAATGTTATAGTTGGACCTTCCGATCAAGGTAAAAGTGCAATCATTCGAGGAATTAAGTGGGCATTATTTAATGAACCCTCAGGTGATTTTTTTATAAGAGAAGGTGAAAATGAGTGTAGTGTTACTATTATCTTTAACGATAATACCAAAATCAAAAGATATAGAAATAAAAGTAAAAATTTGTATTATCTCTATGATGAAAATGGGAAGGAAACTATTTTTGAAGGATTTGGGACTAGCGTACCACAGGAAATTACAGAAAAAATTAATATTAGAAAAATATATCTAGATGGAAAACAAACCAATTCCATTAATATAAGCGATCAATTGGAAGGCCCTTTTTTACTATCGGAAAAAACAGTTACTAGAGCTAATGCTATTGGAAGATTAGTAGGAGTTCATATTGTAGATGATGCTGTTGGGGGAACTTTAAAAGATATTCGAAATTTAAATTTATTAAAGAAAAATCTAGAAGACCAATTAGATACTCTTAATGAAAACTTGAAAGAATATGATTATTTAGAAAAATTGAGAATAAACATAGAACAACTAGAAGACAAAAAAAATGCAATAAAAGACTTAGAAACTAAGGTTGAAAAGTTAAAATCCATTTCTATTAAGTTAAAGGAACTAAATAAAGATATTGCTTATTCAGAATTAATGATCACTAAATTGCAAAATTTGAATTACTTTAAAAATCTAATTGATAAACTAAATCGTGAAATAAAAGCATATATTCTTATTAAAGAAAAGCAATATACATTGTTAAATGTCAATAAGAATATTTGTTATAATGAAGATATAATAGCAAAGTTGAAAAATTTGGATACAGTTAAGAATTGCATAAAAAATTCAGAATTAAAAGTTAAGAAAATAGATAAATTGGAAAATGCAAAAAACAAATATACAGTAACAGCTGAAAGTTTAAATTATAATAAAAATATATTGATAGGATTAAAAGACACAGATGGTGTAGAAACAAAAATTTATTTAATTAATGAATATATAAAGAAAATGCTAAATCTAAAATCATTTCAATTGAGGGTAACCGAAATAAATAAGAGAATTGCATATGGAAATATTTATTTTTCTAAATTTGAAAAAATAAATATAATTGAAAACAATTTATCAGATATAGGATATAAAACTAAAATGCTTTCAAAACTAAATAATTTAAAAGAACAACAGGAGCAAATAGAAATAGAATTAAATAAAAACATTAAAACTATGCAAGATAAAGATGAAAAAATCAAAATACTTCTAGATGAATACAAAAATCTTTTGTCAAAGTTTGAAGTATGTCCGCTATGTTTCAATAGAATAGATGAAGCAACTATCGATAAAATAGTAGATAACTATAAGTAGGGAGGTTTAAAATTGACTGATTACGAAAAAGAATTAAATATTTTAAAAGATAATCTTGAGAAAGCAAAATCATTAAAATATAAAGCAGAAGCAAGATTAGAACAATTAAATAAACAACAAGAAGAGATTATTAAAGAATTAGAAGAATTGGGAGTATCTCCTGATGAATTAGACAGTGAAATAGAAAAATTGACCAATGAAATTGATGATTTATTTAGAGAAGCAAATGAATTATTACCAAAAGATATATTAGAAAAGAAGTGATAAATAATGATAGACAATTCCTTTGAATTAGAAAAAAAAATATCTGATTTGAAAAATTATTTGTCCAGAGAATCTGGAAAGAAAGACAAAATATTGGAACAGATAGATCATAATGTAAAGACAATTTCTGAAATTGAGAAAAATATTGAACTTTTAGAAAAGGTAAATATACTATTACAAAAAACTTCCGAGTATGCTAGAGAACAGGCAAAAAAACAAATAGAAATAATCGTTACAAACTGTCTTCAATATGTATTTGACGCTGACATGGAATTCAAGGTGGAGATAGAGGAGCTTTATGGAAAACCAAATGCAGAATTTTATGTTGTCTCAAAAATCAATGAAGAACTGATAAAAACCAAACCAGAATTGTCAAGGGGTGGTGGAATTGTAGATATTATTTCTTTGGCACTCAGAATGTCTTTTCTTCAAATTCATAAACCCCTTATTGAAGGACCATTGATATTAGATGAGCCTGCAAAACACGTAAGTGAAGAATATATATTTAATGTTGCAGACTTTTTAAAGAGAACTTCAGATATGTTTGATAGACAAATAATAATGGTCACCCATAACAATCATCTTTCATCTATAAGCACAAATGCCTATAGAGTTCATTTAAACGGCTCCAAGAGCATGGTAGAAAAGGTGACATCCAATTAAACACTTGACAGATTTATCTAAAAGTAATAAAATTAAAGTGTGTGCAATCCATATAAAATAATAGTGTAGACTCTATAAGCCGAGACTACTCGGTTTATATTTTTACTATTATCCAGAAAATGTAACATGGAACTTGAAAAGTAAATAGAAAGGGAGGTGCTTTATTATTGACATTATAAAATTAATTCTAAGTGCTATAGTAGGAATCATCATAGGATATTATATAAGAAAAACTATTGGTGAAGGAAAGATTAATAATGCTGAAGAAGTGGCTACAAGAATAATTGAAGATGCAAAAAGAGATGCTGAAACAGAGAAAAAAGAAGTTATTCTTGAAGCAAAAGAAGAAGTTCATAAGTTGAGAAGTGATATTGAAAGAGAAAGTAGAGAAAGAAGAAATGAGCTACAAAAATTAGAAAGAAGATTAGTTCATAAAGAAGAAACTATAGATAGAAAAAGTGAATCTATAGAGAAAAAAGATGAATTATTAATCAAAAAATCTAAAGAGCTTGATGAAAAAGAAGAATTAATTAATGAACTTTATGAAAAACAAGTCCAAGAACTTGAGAGACTATCTGGTCTAACTACAGAAGAAGCAAAAGAACTACTATTAAATGATATACGAAAAGAAATAGTTCATGAATCTGCTATAATGATTAAAGAAATGGAAAACAAAGCAAAACAAGAAGCTGAAAAGAAGGCCAGAGAAATTGTTGCTTGTTCAATACAAAAATGTGCAGCGGACATTGTAGCTGAAACCACAGTTACAGTTGTTCCTCTTCCAAATGATGAAATGAAAGGTAGAATTATAGGAAGAGAAGGAAGAAATATTAGAACTTTAGAAACCTTAACTGGTATTGATCTAATCATTGATGATACTCCAGAAGCAGTAGTTCTATCTGGATTTGATCCTATAAGAAGAGAAGTGGCTAGAATAGCATTAGAGAAACTAATTGTAGATGGCAGAATTCATCCAGCAAGAATTGAAGAAATGGTTGAAAAAGCTGAAAAAGAAGTAGAAAATATAATAAGAGAAGAAGGAGAGCAAGCTGCTTTTGAAACGGGTGTTCATGGACTTCACCCTGAAATAATAAAGCTTTTAGGTAGACTTAAATATAGGACTAGTTATGGACAAAACGTTTTAAAGCACTCAATTGAAGTTTCTCATTTGGCAGGGGTAATGGCTGCAGAGCTTGGAGCAGACATAAAAGTTGCAAAAAGAGCGGGATTATTACATGATATTGGTAAGGCTGTAGATCACGAAATAGAAGGACCTCATGTGACAATTGGTGTAGATTTAGCTAAAAAATATAAAGAGCAAAAAGAGGTATTGCATGCTATAGCTGCTCATCATGGTGATATAGAACCAGAAACCGTTGAAGCAGTATTAGTTCAAGCCGCTGATGCTATTTCTGCTGCTAGACCTGGAGCTAGAAGAGAAACCTTAGAAGCTTATATTAAGAGACTAGAAAAATTAGAAGAGATTGCTAACTCTTTTGATGGAATAGAAAAATCTTATGCAATACAAGCAGGTCGTGAAATTAGGATCATGGTGAAACCTGAATTAATCAATGACGATGAAATAGTTCATACAGCACGAGAAATTGTTAAACAAATTGAAACTGAACTTGATTATCCTGGACAAATAAAAGTAAATGTCATAAGAGAAACTAGAGCAATAGAATATGCAAAATAGCCAGAATAACTATAAGCTTAAAAATGAAAAATATGATTTTTATAAATTTCAAATAATAATATTTTTTTGAAAATAAAAGAGGATTTTTTTATTATTTGTAGAATTAAGAATATATAGATATATATAATATAATATAAAAAAATAATATAGGTAGAGGGGGCTATTTTAATGGATGTATTAAAAGTATCAGCAAAATCAAGTCCAAATTCTGTTGCAGGAGCACTTGCTGGAGTTCTAAGGGAAAAAGGTGCTGCTGAAATTCAAGCTATTGGAGCTGGTGCTCTAAACCAAGCTGTTAAAGCAGTTGCTATTGCTAGAGGTTTTGTTGCTCCAAGTGGAATTGATCTTATTTGTATACCTGCATTTACTGACATCGAAATTGATGGAGAAGAAAGAACGGCGATTAAGCTAATTGTAGAACCTAGATAGAAATAAAAAACCTGCTTTGTTTTAGGCAGGTTTTTTATTTCTAAGAAATCTTTTTATAAAAATAATTTAGAAATATTAGAAATAAAAGAGGGTTTTTCTATTATTTATAGAAGATATATAATAATACAATGTATGAATATATGAAAAATAAATTAAATAGGGAGGCTTTTTAATGGATATATTAAAAGTAGCCGCAAAATCAAGCCCAAATTCTGTTGCAGGAGCACTTGCTGGAGTTCTAAGGGAAAAAGGTACTGTTGAAATTCAAGCTATTGGAGCTGGTGCTCTAAACCAAGCTGTTAAAGCAGTTGCTATTGCTAGAGGTTTTGTTGCTCCAAGTGGAATTGATCTTATTTGTATACCTGCATTTACTGACATCGAGATTGATGGAGAAGAAAGAACGGCGATTAAGCTAATTGTAGAACCTAGATAGAAATAAAAAACCTGCTTTGTTTTAGGCAGGTTTTTTCTAATATGTGATTTTCTTTATAGTGTATTAAAAAAGGAGTGTTTTTATGATAGCAGACTTACACATTCATACAACCTTTTCAGATGGATTACTCACACCAGAAGAAGTTGTTGACTTAGCAGTAAAAAAAGAACTTGATGGAATAGCCATAACTGATCATGACACCACACTAGGAATAGACAGAGCTATTGAAAGAAGTAAAATATATAAAGATATTCAAGTAATTCCAGGTATAGAATTCAGTTGTATATATACTACTGAAGAGATACATATATTAGGATACTTCATAGATTATAAATCTCCTGATTTAATTCAATTGACATATAATTTAAGATTAGAAAGAATGAATAGAGGATATAAGATACTAGATAAACTGAATAGTTTGGGAATAAATGTGACCATTGATGATGTAAAAAAAATTTCTGGTGCAAATAACATTGGAAGACCTCATATAGCTAGAGCATTAATTAAAAAAGGATGGGTTAATAGTATAGATGAAGCTTTTGATAAGTATTTAGAAATAGGAAAAGCTGCATATGTAGAGAGATACAAGCTTTCTATAGAAGATGCAATAGATATTATACATAGATGCAAGGGAATTGCTGTAATAGCACATCCTGGGTTAATAAAGGATAAAAATATTATTTATTATTGTATAAAAATTGGAGTAGATGGAATAGAAACTGTACATTCAAAGCATTCTAAGAAAGAAATCGAATTTTATACAAAATTAGCTAATAAGCACAATTTAATAAAGACTGGAGGTTCAGATTGTCATGGGCAATTAATCAATGGAGATTACGTGTTGGGTAAATACTGTATTGATTTAGATAATTTGGATCAAATGAAAGGATTGAATTAAAATGGCAAATTATAAAGGTGAAAGAAATAGACAATTCCCATCTAAAATTAGTACAACTTCCTTTGTCAAATTATATATACTACATCTTCTTAGAGAAAAAAGTTATTATGGAAATGAAATAATAGACGAAATTAAATATAAACTTAAAAATAAATGGGAACCTAGTCCTGGTATGGTCTACCCCCTTTTAAGGGAATTGGAAGAAGAAGGTTATATTGTTGGATGGTGGGAAGAACCCGATAAACGCTCTATAAGAAGATATAAGCTTACAGATAAGGGATATGAACACTATAAAGTAATATCCCGTATGTATAAACCAGCATTTGAAGATTCATTATTTATAGTGCAAACTGTTTTAAAAGACATATATGGAATAAATAGTTGACAAATATTTAACATTTAAAAGAAGGAAAAACAGATTTTTTGTAGAAGATAGATATACAATATAATTACGAATGGAGGAAAAGCAATGAACACAAAATTATCAGAAAAAGGACTCAAAATATCCCCATCTGTAACCTTAGAGATTACAGCTAAAGCTAAATCAATGAAGACCCAAGGTATAGATGTTGTAAGTTTTGGAGCAGGAGAACCTGATTTTAATACACCTGAAAATATTGCTGAAGAAGGAATAAAAGCTATAAAGGAAGGAAAAACAAGATACACTCCTGCATCAGGTATATTGGAATTAAAAGAAGCTGTTTGTGAAAAATTAAAAAAAGACAATAATCTAACTTATTCACCTAAAAATATAATTATATCCAGTGGTGCTAAACATTCAATTTATAATGCCCTAATGGCCATTACAAATCCTGGAGATGAAATCATCATTTCTGTACCATATTGGGTTAGTTATCCGGAATTGATAAAGTTAGCTGGAGGAAAGCCTGTATTTATAAAGACAAAAGAAGAAAACGATTTTAAATATACATTAGAAGACTTAAACAATGCATTAAGTAATAAAACAAAAGCAATCATACTTAATAGCCCAAATAATCCTACTGGTACTTTTTACAATAAAAATGAATTAGAAAAAATAGCAGACTGGGCAGTAAAGAATAACATATTTGTTATTTCAGATGAGATATATGAAAAATTAGTATATGATGGAGAAAATCATGTAAGTATAGCATCTCTAAACGATGAAATTAAAAATTTGACCATTCTTATAAATGGTATGTCTAAAGCTTATGCTATGACAGGATGGAGAATTGGATATGCAGCAGCTAGTGAAGATATAACTAAAATTATGAGTAATATTCAAAGTCATACTACATCAAATCCATGTTCAATATCTCAATATGCAAGTGTTGAAGGGCTCTCAGGAGACCAAAGTAGTGTTGAAAAAATGAAAAAACATTTCGAAGAAAGAAGAAATTTCATGGTAGATACAGTAAACTCAATTGAAGGTTTAAGCTGTAGAAAACCAAAAGGCGCATTTTATGTAATGGTAAATATTACAAAAATCAAAGGCAAAACAATAAGAGGAATGAAAATTGAAAGTTCCCTTGATTTTGCAAAGCTTTTATTAGATGAAGGAAAAGTTGCTGTAATACCAGGTATTGGTTTTGGTGATGATGACTATATAAGATTGTCTTATGCAACATCTATGGAAAACATAGAAAAAGGATTAAGTAGAATCAAGACAATAGTAGAAGATAAATAATTCAAATATTTATTTTGTAAGGATCCATTTAGTTTACATAATTAATTTATGTAAACTAAATGGATTTTTTTCTATTCCTTGTAGGAAAGTATGGAGGTTTTTTACAATATTTTAGAGACTGAGAAATTTAGATGGTATTTTTAAAACAAAATAAATCAAAAATATGGAATAGCTATTTTAAGCCTCAATACGGGCCAAAATAGTCTATATTTTTGTCTATATATGAAATTATATTAATGCCGTAATGAAAAGCTGTTATAGGCCAAAATAGAAGGCCATTTTGGAGAAAGTTTGCTAAAATTATATCACATTCATATAATTAAAGAATAAAAAATAGATATGAAAAAGAAGGATTTTTTTATATCTATGTCGAATACATCATTAGTCACAAAATGTATATTTTGTGACTAATGATGTATTGATTATATAGAAAGTGGTGATGAAATGAAAAATATGCCTTTGATACTAGAAGATTATTTAAACTATATGGAAACTATCAGAGGAAAATCTCAAAACACAGTTAAAGAGTATTATTTTGATTTAAGAACTTTTTTTCGATTTTTAAAAATCAGATATAAATTAGTCGATAATACTACCTCCTTCGAAGAAATCAATATTGACGATATAGATATAGATTTAATCAAAAAAGTCAATATACAAGATCTTCACGCGTTTATTTCTTTTGTAGATAAAAATAGAAACAATGGAAACTATACCAAAGCTAGAAAAGTTGCTAGCATAAGATCATTTTTTGATTATCTAAATACAAAAGTAAATCTAATAGATAACAATCCAGCAAACAATTTGGAATTTCCTAAAACCGATAATAGACAACCCGTATACTTAACTTTAGATGAAGCCCAAAATTTATTAGAAATAGTCAATGAAAATAAAAATGATTTCTTTCGAAAAAGAGACTATGCCATACTGACCTTATTTCTAAATTGTGGACTCAGACTGTCTGAGCTAGTCAGCATTGATATAGATAAAATAAAAGGTGATACATTAACTGTAGTTGGTAAAGGAAATAAAGAAAGAACTATATACTTAAATGAAGCTTGTTTAGAAGCATTAAATGATTACATAAAGGTTCGTCCTAATGATGCAATAGATGAAAAAGCACTTTTTTTAAGTAAGAGAAAAAATAGAATTAGTACTAGAGCTGTACAACATATGATAGATAAATATCTACAGATGTCTGGATTAGACACATCTATATACTCTACTCACAAATTAAGACACACTGCAGCTACTTTAATGTATAAGTATGGCAATGTAGACATAAGAGCCCTTCAGGAGATTTTAGGGCATGAAAATGTTTCTACAACTCAAATATATACTCATATTGATGATGATAGATTAAGAGAGGCTGTGAAAAGTAACCCCCTCTCTAAAAACAAGAAAAAGTAGTGATTGCTATTTAGCATCACTACTTTTTTTCATCTATAATAGGTATTTTTATTGTATCTCCAGGATATATCGTGGATTCTTTCATATTGTTTATTTCCATTATCTCATATACCATCTTTCTCGTATCGTACTGATTTGGCTTGTTTTCTAGTGCAATGTTCCAAATTGTATCACCTTTTTTAATAGTAATTTCTTTAATTTGATTGTTATACTTAGAACTATATACTTTGTTTTTTTCTGAAAAAACAAAGCAAAATATAAATACACTCAAAACCATTGTCAGAATAAAAGTGAAAAATCTTTTTTTGTTTACTATCGTAGTCTTATTTTTTAGCATATAAACACCCCTTTAAACATTAGTTCCCGAAACATAAGTTCGATTAATTTTATTATAAACAAACATTAGTTCTTTGTCAATGGTTTTTTTTGAAAAAACGAACTATTGTTTGCAATATTTAAATTTATATGTTATAATTAACGTGATTAAATGGAATTTTGACTTGAATACACCTATATTAAAAATATTCTTATTAAATTATTCCTATGTGAGGTGTTTAAAATGTATGAAGATTTGTCTCAAAAACAAATAGAAATTTTAGAATTTATTAAAAGAGAAATTCAACTAAAAGGATATCCTCCGGCTGTAAGAGAAATATGTAGTGGTGTAAATTTAAAATCAACTTCTACTGTTCATGGCCATTTAGAAAAACTAGAAAAGAAAGGATATATCAGAAAAGATCCAACTAAACCTAGAGCTATCGAAGTACTAGATAGAGATGAGGATTATCTTTTTGCTCCTAAAAAAACTGTTGACATACCTATTATAGGCAAAGTAACTGCTGGTCAACCTATATTAGCTGTAGAGAATATTGAAGATACTTTTCCCATACCATTAGATATTGCTGAAAGAGGACCTCTTTTCATGCTAAAAGTTCAAGGAGAAAGTATGATTGAAGCAGGCATATTTAACGGAGATTATGTATTAGTCAGACAAAAAAACGATGCTGAAAATGGTGATATTGTTGTAGCACTTTTAGAAGATGAAGCAACAGTTAAAAAATTCTATAAAGAAGAAAATTATATAAGATTGCAACCTGAAAATGAAACCATGTCCCCTATTTTAACAAGAGATGTCAAAGTATTAGGAAAAGTAATAGGTCTATATAGAAAATTATAAAAAGCTGACTACATAGTCAGCTTTTTATAATCAACTAGATTATTTTTATATAAATTATTTAAAGACATTAGGACTCCTAATTTACAGTGTTCATAGGTAAGTCCTCCCTGATAATAAGCAAAATAAGGTTCCCTTAATGGCCCATCTGCACTCAATTCAATAGAAGACCCTTGTACAAAACCTCCTGCAGCCATTATTATTTCATCTTCATAACCCGGCATGTCTGAAGGTTCTGGAGAAAAATAGAAGTCTACTGCTGATGCCTCTTGAATTCCTTTACAAAATTCAATCAATTTTTTAGGCTCATTAAATTGTATTCCTTGAATTATATCACTTCTTTTGTCATCAACTTCTGGTATAATTCTAAACCCCAGATTGCCGTAAACTATTGCCATAAGTAGTGCACCTTTAACCGCTTCAGAAACAACATGAGGAGCTAAAAACAGCCCTTGTAGTATATTCCTAGTCATTCCAAAAGTTAATCCACAATCTTTTCCTATGCCTGGAGCCGTACTTCTATTAGCTATCAATTCAACCAATTCACTTTTACCAACAATATATCCCCCTGATAATGCTATTCCACCACCAGGATTTTTAATTAGAGAGCCAGCCATAATGTCAGCTCCTACATCTGTTGGTTCTTCTACTTCCAAAAACTCGCCATAACAATTATCTACCATTATGATAATATCTTCCCTGAAATCTTTAATTCCAGCTATAGCTCTTTTTATTTCATCTATGCTAAGGGCTTTTCTATCGCTATATCCAGTAGATCTTTGTATCAATAAAAGCCTTGTGCTGGCATTTATCCTATTTAAAACCTGTTCCACATCAATATGCCCATTTAAATCCAAAGGTACTTCATCATACAATATTCCATAATCCTTAAATGTTCCTTTTTCACTACCTTTCACTCCAATAACTTTCTGAAGTGTATCATAAGGACTACCAGTAATACATAAGAATTCATTTCCTGGACGTAATAGCCCAGACAATGTCAAAGTAATAGCATGAGTTCCAGAGGCTATAGTTGGTCTAACTAGAGCATCTTCTGTATTAAAAACATAAGAGTATATCTCTTCTACCTTTTCTCTTCCCATATCATCATACCCATAACCTGTAGTCCAATAAAAATCTGTAGAACTTAGTTTAGCTTTCTGCATTGCATTTATAACCTTATATTGATTGTACTCCGCTATTTCATCAATATATTTAAATTTATCTCTAATTATCATTTCTTTTTTATTTACATATTTAATAACTTCTTCATCCACATTATATTGTTTACATAATATATTTATTGTATCCTTTATCATTTTATCCACCTTTTCTACTATATTTAAACACAAAAGCCTCTGAATAAATCAGAGACAGTTATGTTTTTACTCTTATTCTTCTTCACTGCTTTTACTTATATAGTTTATTGATTTGGTAGGAACTATTGTAGATATAGCATGCTTATAAATTAATTGTTGCTTTCCATCACTTTCTAAAATTAAAGTATAATTGTCAAATCCTTTGACGTTTCCCTTTAATTGATATCCATTGATCAGATACACAGTGATTACTATATTATCCTTTCTTGCTCTGTTTAAAAAAACATCTTGTAAGTTTAATGTTGTCTTCAACACTTTCCCTCCTTTAGTTATTTATAATTGTTGTTTTATATGCTTTGAAATATCTTCCACTACTTCGTCTTTATTACTAAAACTATTTGTATCAATCCATTTAATTCTATTATCTCTTCTAAACCATGTCAATTGCCTTTTTGCATATTTTCTAGAATTTCTTTTAATTAGTTCTATAGCTTCATCTAATGATATCTCTCTATATAAATATGAAATAATCTCTTTATATCCAAGTGCTTGCAGAGAGTTCAATTGTCTATCATATCCCATTTTGATTAATTCTTCTACTTCATCTATTAATCCTTCTTCTATCATATTGTCTACTCGTATATTTATTCTCTCATATAACATGCTCCTGTCCATAGTCAATCCAATTAAAATAATATCATAATCATCATTATATTTTCTAAAATCCTTGTTGTATTCTGACATTGGCTTTCCAGTTTCATGATATATTTCTAAAGCTCTAATTATTCTTTTTCTATCATTTATGTTTATTTTACTTGCAGAAGTTTGATCTACTTTTTTCAACTCTTCATATATTTTAACATTGCCGTATTCATCTGCTATTTTATTGTATACTTCTCTAAATTCATCATTTGGCGCTACTTGAGTAAAACTTAATTTATAAACTAATGAGTTTATATATAAACCAGTACCGCCTACAATTATAGGCAATTTGCTTCTGCTATTTATATCATTAATATGCTCATTTGCCAAATTCTTATAATCTGAAACTGTAAAATCTTCATCTGGATATACTATATCAATTAAATAATGTGGAATTCCTTGCATCTCATCTTCTTTCACTTTAGCAGTTCCAATATTCATGTATTTATAAATCTGCATTGAATCAGCTGAAATTATCTCTCCATTAAGTTTATTTGCTAATTTTATAGAAATATCTGTTTTACCAACAGCCGTTGGACCTACCAAAACAATTAGAGGTATTTTTTTGCTCATATTTATCATCCTTTAAATAATTCTTTTGAATCTTTTTTCTAATTCCCGTCTGCTTATATCAATGACAATTGGCCTTCCATGTGGACAAGTATAAGGGTTTTCAGCTTTAACCAATTGATCTAGCAATTCTTCTATTTCAATGGTTGCTATTCTATCTCCACCTTTTATAGCATTTGTACAAGCAATTTTCATTATCTTTTCAAGTTTCACATCATAACTACTTTTTATATCCAATTTTATATTATCTAGTATGTCAAAAAAAAGTTCTTTTGAATTAGGTGTTCCAAATATAAAAGGTACACCCCTTATTGCTAAAGAATTGATCCCAAATTCTTCGACTTCAAAACCTAATCTATGAAATAAATCCTTATTTTCTTTTACAATCTCCATTTCATCATTTGTTAAATCAATAACTTCTGGTGATACCAATTTCTGGGTTACAATTTTTTCACCCTCATATTCCTTTTTATATTGTTCATACATAATTCTTTCATGAGCAGCATGTTGATCTAATATATAAAAATTGTCATTAGAGCTATCTTCTAAAATTATATAAGTATTAAACAATACTCCAACAATTTTTACGTCATTAAAAATTTGAGCCATATTTAAATTAGAAGCATGTTCATTTGAGTCTTTTCCCCGTAAATCATTTTGTACTGTTAGGTATTTATTATCGCTTTCTTCCCTTGACATAATTTTTGTTTCTTTAAATTCATCAAATTCATCATTTTCATTTGAAATTTTATCTGTAGCATTTGAATAATTTTTATCTAAAAAATTTATTGGCTGAACATCTGGAATTTTTAATGGTATTATTTCAACCTTAGGAATAGTTACTACTTTATTGATATTTTCTATAACTAGACCATTGATTAATTCATCTATTTTAGATTGATCCACAAATTTAATTTCTTCTTTAGTAGGATGAATATTTACATCTATATTGCTAGGATCTATGTCAATAAAAAATATAAATATAGGAAATTTGTTAATTGGTATCACAGATTTATAGCAATCTTCAATAGTTTTTGTTATTTCATAATTTTTTACCCATCTTTTATTTACAAATATATATTGATGTCTTCTATTGCCTCTATAAAAACTATTTTTTGAAACATAACCTTTAATATTTAATGTATCATCCTTATAGTTTAACTCCAGTAAGTTATCAATAAATTCTTTTCCTAAAATTGAATAAATATTTGAAACTATATCATTGGTCCCGGGAGTTTTCAAAATTAATCTATCATCTTTTATATATTTAAAAGAAATATTAGGATTTCCTAAAGCTAATTTATATACAATATCACTGACATAGTTAGACTCAGCTGTTTCTTTTTTTAAAAACTTTCTTCTTACAGGAACATTATAAAAAAGTTCCCTTAAAATCATCGAAGTTCCTACTGGGCAACCAATTACTTGTTTATCTACTATTTTGCCATTATCAATAAAAACTCTAATTCCTTTAGTGCTATCTCTAGCTCTAGTGAGAGTTTCAACTTTACTTACCATTGAAATACTTGCTAGAGCTTCACCTCTAAACCCTAAAGAATGTATATTGTTTAAATCATCAATACTAGATATTTTACTTGTAGAATGCCTAATAAAAGCCAATTCAACTTGATTTTCATCTATGCCAGTACCATCATCTGTAACTCTGATATAATCTTTCCCGCCACCTTTAATTTCTACAATTATATTTTGAGAATTTGCATCTATAGAATTTTCTATTAGTTCTTTTACAACAGAGGCTGGTCTTTCAATTATTTCCCCTGCAGCTATTTTAGTAATAGTTGCCTCATCTAAAATTTTAATTCTACCCGACATTTACATCTCTCCTTAGAGATTTTTAGCACTTTCTACAATCTCATAAAGTATATTTATAGCTTCCATTGGAGTTAATTTAATTACATCTATATTTTTAAGTCTATCAATAATTTTACTTATATTGTACTCAAAAATATTTAGCTGTTCAGTTTCTTTAGATTTCATTTCTTTGTCAGTTTTTAAACTTCCATTAAAACCTTGACTTTTTTCAATTTGGTTTAAAATTTCATTTGCTCTATTTATAATATCTTCATCAATTCCTGCTAATCGTGCAACTTCAATTCCATAGCTTTTATTCGTGCTCCCTTTTACTATTTTTCTTAAAAATATTATTTCTTTCCCTTTTTCTTCTACCAATATTGTATAATTTTTAATTCCTTTAATTTTCCCTTCTAATTGTGTCAACTCATGATAATGAGTTGCAAACAATGTTTTAGCCTTTATATTTAAGGCAATATATTCAATAACAGACCAAGCAATACTGAGCCCATCAAAAGTACTAGTACCTCTCCCTACTTCATCTAAGATAATTAAGCTGTTTTCCGTTGCATTTTGTAGAATATTAGAGACTTCATTCATTTCCACCATAAATGTACTTTCACCTTGAGATAAATTATCTGAAGCCCCAATTCTAGTAAAAATTCTATCTACAATACTAATATTTGCACATTCAGCTGGGACAAAACTACCAATTTGAGCCATCAGTGTTATAATAGCCACTTGTCTCATATAAGTAGATTTACCTGCCATATTAGGCCCTGTTAAAATAATAGTTCTATTATCTTTATTGTCAAGATGAGTATCATTTGGAACAAACAATATGTCTTTTAACATTTTTTCAACTACAGGATGCCTGCCATTTCTTATTTCTATTTTTCCATCACTATTTAGCTCTGGTCTTACATAGTTATTATTATAAGCTACTTCTGAAAGAGAAAGTAAAGCATCTAAATTAGCAATAATTTTACTTACATTTTGAATTCTTCTAGTTTCACTTTTAATATTCTCTCTAACTTTTATAAATATATTATACTCTAGATCAATCAGTTTTTCTTCTGCTCCTAGTATTTTGGCTTCCATTTCTTTTAATTCTGGTATTATAAATCTTTCAGAATTAGAAAGAGTTTGTTTCCTAATATAGTCTTCTGGTATCATATTTAAATATGATTTTGTAACTTCTATATAATAACCAAACAATCTATTATATCCTACTTTTAATGTTTTGATTCCAGTTCTTTCTTTTTCTTTTTCTTCTAATTTAGCTAACCATTCTTTACCCTTTGTAGACATTTCTCTTAACTCGTTTATCTCTCCATTAAAGTCAGTTTTAATGACTCCCCCTTCTTTAATTGAAACAGGAGGATCATCCACAATAGCTTTGTCAATTAAATTATATATATCATTTAATGTATCAATATTTTTGCCTATTTCATTTAAATTAGGATCTTCTGAAGCAATCAATAATTGTTTTAATTTTGGAAGTATATATAAAGAGCTTTTCAATGAAATTAAATCTCTACCATTACAATTTCCATAAACGATTTTCCCCATTATACGTTCCAGATCATATATTTCTTTTAAACAATTTTTCACATCATCCATAAAAATAATGTTTTCAGTAAATTTTTCTATGATATCTAATCTGTATTCAATCTCTTTTTTATCCAGTAAGGGTTGTTCAATCCAATTTTTTAAAAGCCTTCCTCCCATGGCAGTAGAAGTTCTATCTAAAAGCCAAATTAAAGAACCTTTCTTTTCTTTTCCTCTAATAGTTTCATTTATTTCTAAATTTATCCTTGTATTTATATCCAATACCATGTATTTATTGGGTAAATAAAATGAAATATCATTTATATGTTCCATGGTTATTTTTTGAGTATCTTGTAAATAATTCAAAAGAATACCTGTTGCAATAATAGAATATTTTTTATCTTCTAATCCTGAATTTTTTATATAGCCCTGACCAAAATGTTTTGCTATTATTTCTTGGCAATTTTCAACATTAGCTAGTTGTTCATCATAAACATCTATATATGGATTAATAGCCATTTGTATGGCTTTTGATACTTTTTCATCTTCCAAAACTATAGAATTTGTTATGATTTCAGATGGTACAATTTTACCCAACTCATCTAGTAAAAAACTCATATTATCTTTTTTGTTCCCATAGAATTCGGTAGTATATAGTTCTCCTGTAGAAATATCTACAAAAGCTATTCCTACTCCATGTTCATCTACAAATATAGCAGAAAGAAAATTGTTAGATTTTTCATCTAATGCATTCAAATCTGTTATAGTGCCAGGAGTTATAACTCTTATTACATCCCTTTCCACAATCCCTTTTGCCAAAGCTGGATCTTCTAATTGTTCACAAATAGCAACCTTATAGCCTTTATCTATTAATTTGGATATATATGAATCTGCAGCATGATAGGGTATCCCACACATGGGAGCTTTTTCTTCTCTTCCACAATCTCTTTTAGTCAAGGTTATTTCAAGTTCCTTTGAAGCTAAAATAGCATCATCAAAAAACATTTCATAAAAATCCCCTAATCTAAAAAACAAAATACAGTCTTTATATTTAGCTTTTATATTCATATATTGTTTCATCATTGGTGTCAAATCATCCAAATGCAATCCCTCCAATAAACATAAGAAAGCATTAAATTATATGTCCTTCTAATGTAAAAGTTTTTGGTTCAGTGATCCTTACATTAACGAAATTTCCAATTAAATCACTATCTCCTTCAAAATGAACTAATTTATTAGTTCTAGTTCTTCCTGTCAGTATTTTATCATCAGTCTTACTAATTTCTTCAACTAACACTTCTACAATTTTATCTTTATATTTTAGATTATTGCCATAAAATATAGGATATAGTGTATCTAATAGTTTTTGAAATCTTTCATGTTTAATATCATCTGGTATTTGGTTTTCCATCTTTGCAGCAATAGTACCTTCTCTTATGGAATAGAGAAAAGTAAAGGCTGAATCATATTCCACTTCTTTGACCAAGTCCAACGTCTTTTCAAAATCTTCTTCTGTTTCTCCCGGAAATCCCACTATTATATCAGTAGTTATAGCTATATTAGGTATTTCTTGTTTTACTTTATTGACAATTTGTAGATATTTTTCACGAGTATATTTTCTATTCATACTCTCTAATATTGAATTGCTACCTGATTGAACAGGCAAATGCAAATGCTCGCATACCTTCTCACAATCCCTCATTGTATAAATAAGTTCATCTGATAAGTCTTTAGGATGAGAAGTCATAAATCTAATTCTTTCAATTCCATCTATTTTATTGATTTCTCTTAAAAGCTCTGCAAAACTAAAAGATTTCTCAAGAGTCTTTCCATAAGAGTTTACATTCTGTCCCAACAAAGTTACTTCTTTATAACCTTCTTCTGCAAGTTTTTCTATTTCCGAGATAATATTTTTAGGTTCTCTACTTGTTTCTCTTCCTCTAGTATAAGGGACTATACAATATGTGCAAAAATTGTTGCAACCATACATTATATTTACAAAAGATTTATAATTATATTTTCTATTAAAGTTTATATCTTCTACAATTTCTCTACTATCTTCAACTACATCAACAATTGTTTCATTTGTATTTAAATGTGCATCAATTAATTGAGGAAGTTTATGAATATTGTTGGGACCAAAGATAATATCTACATGTTTAAACTTTTTGGATATATAATCTCTTATATCTTCTCTTTGGGTCATGCAACCACAAATACCTATAATTAAATCTGGCTTTTTTCTCTTTAATCCTTTTAATTCACCCAATTGCCCATACACTTTGACTTCTGCATTTTCTCTAACCAAACATGTATTATATATAATTAAATCACACTCTTCTTTATTATCACAAAGAATATAGCCCATATTCTCTAGAATCCATGAAATTTTTTCTGAATCATGCTCATTCATTTGACATCCATGAGTTACTACCATGTACTTTTTATTTTCAATACTGTTCATTCAAATACCTCCATCTGTTATTATCTACACTATTATATCATAATTTATATTGTATTTAAAAATTTTATTCATTATAAAACACACTTAACTAGACTACCATTTATTCTAGATTTATGATATCATATTCATGAATGTAAAATTATAACTTATAGTCAAAAGGAGGAATTTTTATGAATTTTTCTCAAAGGATAACTTCCATGCAACAATCCCCTATTAGAAAATTAGTACCATATGCTGAAGCAGCAAAGAAAAATGGCAAAAAAGTCTATCATTTAAATATTGGACAGCCCGATATTAAGACACCAGTAGAATTCTTTGATGCAGTTAAAAACTTCAATGAAAACGTTTTAGCCTATTCACTTTCACAAGGTATGCCAGAATTAATCAATAGTTTTAGAAAATATTATGAAAAATATGGTATTCACTTCGATCAAGATGAAATATTAATAACTAATGGAGGTAGTGAAGCACTAATATTTTCTC
Organism: Sporanaerobacter acetigenes DSM 13106; assembly: GCF_900130025.1. Lineage (NCBI taxonomy): Bacteria > Bacillati > Bacillota > Tissierellia > Tissierellales > Sporanaerobacteraceae > Sporanaerobacter > Sporanaerobacter acetigenes. The sequence continues at coordinate 68,399 of NZ_FQXR01000007.1, forward strand.
TTATTGCTGTATGCGATTATCAAGATGAAGTATTAATACCTGAACCATTCTATACAAACTACAATGGATTTAGCAATATGGCAGGAGTTAAAGTAGTTCCAATAACTACAAAAGCTGAAAATGGTTTTCATCTTCCAGAAAAAACCGAACTTGAAAAACTAATTACAACTAGAACAAAAGCTATATTATTATCAAATCCAGGAAATCCCACAGGAACTATATACACAAAAGATGAAATCTATATGTTAAGAGATATAGCAAAGGAATATAATTTATTCATAATTGCAGATGAAGTGTATAGAGAATTTGTATATGATGGTTTAGAATTTACAAGTTTTGCTCATTTAGATGATATAAAAGATAGAGTTATAATAACTGATAGTATATCTAAAAGATATAGCGCATGTGGTGCTAGAATAGGATGTATTGCATCTAAAAATAAAGATTTAATGAAACAAATTTTAAAATTATGTCAAGGAAGACTTTGTGTTCCAACTATTGAACAAGTAGGAGCAGCAAATTTAATAAATGTAAAAGATGAATATTTTGAAGAAACTAATAGAGAATATTCAAAAAGAAGAGATGTAGTATATGAAGCACTTAAAAATATGGACGGAGTTGTTTGTGAAAAACCTCATGGAGCTTTCTATGTAATTGCAAAATTGCCAGTAAAAAATGCTGAAGATTTTGTTGTTTGGATGTTGACAGATTTTGATGTAAACAATGATACTGTAATGATGGCTCCAGCAGAAGGTTTTTATGGAACTGAAGGATTAGGAAAAGACGAAGTAAGAATTTCATATTGCTTAAATGTAGAAGATCTAAAAAATGCTATGAAAATTCTTGATGAAGCATTAAAAGTTTATCCAGACAGAAAATAATATATTTAGAGCAGGGCATTTGTCCTGCTCTAAATATATTAATTTTTAGATTTAAACATTTTTTTGAAAAATCCTTTATTGGCATTTTCTTTTCTTTTAAGTTCTTCCCTCAGTTCTGCTGCCTCATAAGATTTTTCTTTTATTTTCATTTTCAACTTTGCATTTTCACAGATTAAGACATCTCTTTCTTTGCTACTAATCTCTTCCCTCAAATTTTTAATTTCTTCCTTTAATTCTAATATTATTTGTTCATTACTGCCATATTTTGAGTCTATTAAAGGCTTTAATTCTTCATTGAGTATATTGTGTAAATTATTACTTATTTCTTGAGATAAATTGTTAATATCTAATTTTTCCATAGGCATAATTGTTGTAATGGCAGTTTCTTCGTTATTATTGACAACAAGTTCTGGAGATTTAATTATCAACTTTATTTGCTTATTGCTAAAACCTCTATTCTGTAAAGATTTTATGTACTGAATTATCTCTATCTCCTTATAGGTGTAGTATCTGTGGTTTGACTCATTTCTAGGAATATCAAGCTCAAACTCTTTTTCATAGTATCTTAGTACATGGGGAGGATAATCCGTTAATTCAGATACTTCAGAAATAGTGTATTGTCTTTGCATGTCTATCATAAATTTTACCCCCTTAATAATTACTACTAATAGTAATATTCTTTATGAACTTGCGTTTTCCTTTTTATATCATAAATGTTTTTAATTAATATTATTACATATATAAACATATTTAGCATAGAAAAAGATATTTATGTCAAATAAAATAAAAATTAAGGGCTGATACTTATCAGCCCTTAAAAATCGATTTCTTTATTCAATATTTTTATCAACAATTCGACAGAAGATAGTACATCTTTTTTAGAGACCATTTCTACAGTAGAATGAACATATCTTGAAGAAATAGAAATAACGCCTGAAGGAATGCCTTCTTTTGTTAAATGAATAGCTCCTGAATCAGTTCCACCAAATTCTAATACTTCCATCTGATATTTAATATTATTTTCTTCAGCTGTTTCTATCATTAGTTCTCTAACTTTTGGATGAGTAAGTATAGAATTATCCTTAACCTTAATAGCTACTCCTTTATTCAATCCCACAGCAAATCTTTTAGCTTTAGGAGTATCTCCGCTGCCTGTCACATCTAATGCAATACCCATATCAGGTTCTATACCATAAGCAGCTGTCCTAGCACCTCTTAGTCCTACTTCTTCTTGTACAGTAAATGCAAAGTATAAATCATTCTCATTATTTTCTAAATTTTTAATTGTTTCAATTGCTACAAAGCAACCTACTCTATCATCTAAACATTTAGAAAATACTACATTTTCATTTTCAAAATATCCAGATTCATATACACATATGTCACCAATTTTAACATTGCCCTCTGCTTCTTTTTTATCACAAACTCCAATATCTATATACATGTTCTCAATTTTCATTTTACCCATATCGTCTAATGGTTCGCTAAAAACAATTCCAGTGGTTCCATTTTCAAAAACAACTTTTTGACTAAATGATACTATCGGGGATATACCTCCAATATTTGTGAATCTCAAAAAACCATTATCATCTATATCTGTGATCATTAAACCTATTTGATCCATGTGAGCAGCCACCATGATTTTTTTGCCATTTCCTTTTTTTCTAGCAATTAAATTGCCCAATGCATCTGTTCTTATTTCATCTACATAATCCCTTATCTCTTTACTAATAAATTCCCTTATGTTTTTTTCATTTCCTGATGGTGAATATATACTAACCAAATTTTTCAACAACTCACTATTAAAATTCATTAAAATTCCTCCCTTTCCATATCATCAATAATAGATTTTAACAATCTCAAAGTATTGTCATAATCATCCTTAGACATAACAGAAACTAGAGAATGTATATATCTACATGGAACTGAAATAGTTGAAGTAATTGATCCTTCCTTTGTCTGGTGAATTCTCCCCGAATCATTTCCTCCAAAAGTTGTCTTTCTAAATTGATAAGGTATCTTATTTTTTTCAGCAATCTCTACAATCCTATTTCTAAAATTCATATCAAAAAGTGTAGTTCTATCCATCAATGAAATTGCTGGACCATCTCCTAATTTTGTAGGAATCATATGCTTTTCCATGTCTGGAGTATCTGCACAAAGTGTACCTTCCAACACTATGCTAATATCTGGATGAACAGTATATGCTGCAGGGCCTGCTCCTATAAGTCCTACTTCTTCCATAACTGTGAATACCCCATAAAAACTCATATCAGTCTTTTCTTTGAGTAAATCTATAAGTAAACTACAACCTACCCTATTGTCTAAAGCCTTAGCTTTTACTAGATTATTTCCAAATTCAACATATTCACTATCAAACATTACATAGTCTCCAATTGAAACCAGCTCTAAAGCTTCTTCCTTACTGTCAACGCCTATATCTATATAAAGATTATTTATATCTAATGCTTTAGACCACTCATCTCTTTTCTGCAAATGAATTGGTTTGGACCCTATAACACCAGGAATACGCTTTTCCCCAATTTTCACGCATTTAGAAACTAAAATTCTTTTGTCTATACCACCAACAGTAGTGAATTTTAACAACCCTGATTTATCTATTCCAGTAATCATTAAACCAACTTCATCCATATGTGCAGTTATCATAAATTTTGGTGAATCAATCTTACCTTTTTTATATGCTATTATATTACCTATCTTATCAACTTTTAACTCATCTACATAATCTTCTATTTCATTAATTATAATATTTCTTACTTCTTTTTCATTTCCTGAAACCCCAAAAGCTTCCGTTAATTCTTTTAATAGCATAACAACCCCTCCAAATTTTCATTTGAAATTGCTGCAATAAAGAAAGCTAACAATTTAGCAGTATTTTTTACATCATTTAAATCTATAACTTCTACAGATGTATGCATGTATCTCAATGGGATAGAAATACATAGTGTTGGTATACCTGATCTTGTAATTTGAATAGACCTGGCATCGGTACCTGTAGGTCCTGGACATACTTCATACTGTATAGGTATATTGTATTCATTACCAATATCAGCTAACTTTTTTCTAAGCCCTGAGTGAATATTTCCTCCTATAGTTATTCCAGGACCCTTGCCCATATCTAGAACATCTTCTTCTGGAAGTTCTGGAGTTGACCCAAAACCAACATCAATTGCTATACCAATATCAGGATTTATATTATAAGTGCTAGTTATAGCACCTCTAGTCCCAACTTCTTCTTGTACAGTAGATACAAAATAAACATCTGCCTCATGATTTAAATTAGATAATTCTTTTGCACATTCATACATAGCTGCTACTCCAGTTTTATCATCTAATGCTTTTCCAGTTACTCTACTTCCTTGCAAATGTTTAAAAATCCTTCTTATAGTAATTGAATCACCTATAGTCACCAACTTTTTTACTTCTTCTTTGCTATAGCCTACATCTATGGACATATCCTCCATTTTTACGGCCTTATTTTTTTCTGATTCATCTTGCAAATGAGGCGGTTTAGCTCCTATAACACCAAATATATCTTTTTTCCCATGTACTATAACTTCCTGTCCTAAAAGAGTTCTTGGATCAATTCCACCAATTTTAGAAAATCTTAAAAAGCCATCATCTTCAATGGCAGTGACAATCAATCCAATTTCATCCATATGACCTGCAATCATGATTTTTGATCTTTTATTTCTATCTTTTGAAGTCCCTTTTTTAATAGCTATAATATTCCCAAGCTTGTCCACTTGTATCTCATCAGTATATGGTTTAAAAGCTTCAACAATACTGTCTTTTAAATTATATTCATATCCAGATACACCATGAGAATTGCTTAAAATTTCAATAAATTGGCTCATCTCCATTTTCTAACCTCCTTTTTTATTTATGATAATATTATAACATAAATATAAGAATAATTAGACCCTCTAAATATTTTTTTATTATATAATATTTTAATTCTCTCTACGAATCCTTTTTATAAAAAAATGTTTTCAAAGATTTAAGCTTATACCTATCAGGCAATATTATTTGTTCTGTGCTCCCCACGAACAATACTCCATTATTTGATAAACTATCATAAAATTTTTTATATAATAATTCTTTAGCATCTTCTGTAAAATATATCATCACATTTCTACAAATTATTAAATCTAAATTTCTCGGAAATACATCTTTTAGTAAATCCATTTTTTTAAATTCAACACATTTTTTTATATCATCTTTAATTTTATAAGAACTTTCTATAGGCTCAAAATACTTGACTTTAAACTCTTTAGGCAAATTATCAAGAGATTTACTATTATAAATACCTAGTTTAGCCTTATCCATAGCACCTACATCTATATCGGAGGCTAGAATTTTAATATCTTTTAAATCAAAAAATTTGGTTAAAAGCATAACCATAGAATATGGTTCTTCTCCTGTAGAACAAGCACTACTCCATATTTTGATGTTTTTATTTTTTTTATTTATGATATCAGGCAATATTTCTTTTTCTAGAACTTCCCATTGAGAGGGATTTCTATAAAATTCAGAAACATTTATAGTTAAATAATTTACAAATTCATCAAGAAGTGCTTTATCACTTTCTAAACCTTGAAAATAATCATCAAAATTATTAAAATTATTTCTCTTTAAAAGTGAAGTAATTCTACGTTTCATTTGTTTTTCTTTATAATAATTAAGATCAATATGTATAAAATCATTAACTTGTTTTTTAAAAACCTCATACTTGTCCATTTATTAGCTCCTTTACATTTGTATTGTAAAAATATTCCTGTGAATTATAAATATGGGTTATAAAAAAAGGCTGTGGCAAAAAGCCACAGAACAACGTAAAGGGGGTCTTGATATTTTGTGAGGTCAATAATTATTTTTAACAGAAACCATTTTTTTATACATAAAACCCCCAAATATTTTTACTTATCTTTAATTATATCTCCAACAGTTACATCCATTTCTTTATTTTCAGTAGCGATTTCATCCTCTTTTGCTACATCTTCCATGACTTCTTTCATACTTAAACTAATTTTTCTTTCATCTTCTTTTATATCCATAATTTTCACGGTAACTTTTTCACCTAAACTCAATTTATCTGCAGGTCTATTTACATGCTCATTAGATATCTGTGAAACATGCACCAATCCATCTACTCCAACATCTAATCTTATAAAAGCACCAAAGTCTAGCATATTTACAACAGTTCCTTCAGCTATGTCACCAACTTTATATTCTTTAACAAATACTTCCCAAGGTTCTGGCATGGTTTGTTTTAAACCTAAAGAAACTCTTCCTTTTTTTCTGTCAAAATTCAATATTTGTACTTTTACATTTTCGCCTTCATGTACTACTTCAGATGGATGCTTGATCCTATTCCAAGACATATCAGATATATGAATGAGACCGTCAATACCACCAATATCTACAAAAGCGCCAAAGTCTGTTATTCTCATGACCTTGCCATCAATCATTTCTCCGATTTCAAGATTATTCCAAACCTCATTTTGTTTCTTTTCAATTTCTTCTTTTTCTAATTCTTTTCTTGAAAGTATAATTCTTTTTTTGCTTCGATCGAAATCTATTATTTTTACATCAAAACTTTTATCTTTAAATACATTTAAATCTTCAACATAATTCATAGATATAAGGGAAGCTGGAATAAATCCATTTAAGCCTTTTACTATTGCTATAACGCCACCTTTTACTACATCAACAACTTTACAACTTACTTTATCTTTTTTGTTGTAAAGCTGCTCCAATTCATCCCAACCCTTTATTGCTTCCAATATTTTAGTTGATAATAAAACATTTCCTTCACCATCATCTAAACTTATTACATAAACTTCTATTTCTTCTCCCTCTTTATATAAATCTTGCGGAGAAACACTAGGATCGTTAGAAAGCTCTTCTTTTGGTATAATACCATCAGATTTGTATCCTAAATTTACCATTACTTCATCGTTGTTTAATGCTATTACTTTTCCTTTAACAATATCACCACGGTGTAATCTAACTAATGACTCCTCTATAGCTTTTATCATTTCTTCGTTATTCATGTTTTCCATTTTATCTATAACCTCCTTAATTATCCAATCAGGTGTAGATGCACCTGCTGTTATTCCTATTGTTTGAAATTTAGGCATATTATCAATAGGTAAATCATTTAAAGTTTCTATATGAAATACATCATTACAATACTTCTTACTTATTTCTACTAATTTATTAGTATTTGAACTATGATACCCTCCAATTACAATCATTGCCTCAACTGTTTTAGCTAATTCTTTACACGATTCTTGCCTTAAATAAGTAGCATTACATATTGTATTATATATTTTTACGTCATCTGCTTTTTTAGATATTATTTCAGATAAAGCTTTAAATTTTTCCTGCCTATTAGTAGTTTGAGATACAATACAAATTTTATCTAAATGAGGCAAAGTTTCAGCTTCTTTTTCATCGTTTATAACAATTCCCTCATTATTACACCAGCCATTTACTCCAATTACTTCAGGGTGGTTTTTATCACCAATTATGACAATCTTATATCCTTTTTGGAGATACTCTTTAACTTTGTCATGAATCCTTTTTACATAAGGGCAAGTACAATCAATTATGTCTATGTTGTTTTTCGACAATTTCTCATAAGTTCCATATGGTACTCCATGTGCCCGTATTATAACCCTTCCAAGTTTTATTTCATCTGGATTTTCTATGACTTTTAATCCCTGTCTATTAAATTTTTCAACAACTTGCTTATTATGAACTAATGGTCCTAAAGAATAAATACTTTCATTACTGTTCATTAAAGTTTCGGTAGCTTTATCTACAGCCCTTTTCACTCCAAAACAAAAGCCTGCATTTTTAGCTAACACAATTTTCAATTTTTATTCCTCCTAAATTCATTATTTCAGAGAATAAATAGATTTAAGTATTTTTTGACTAATCGTTTTATAATCTTCTTTGGTTAATTTTTGATTGTAATATTCATGAAAATTTATAGGCTCTCCTATAGTTATATTTACCTTACTAAAAGGTTTATATTTAGAACTCATAAAAACTGGAACAACAGGCGCTTTTCCTTTAATGGTTATAAGTCCAACTCCAGGTTTAGCCAGCTCTAGATTTTCTTCATATACTCTAGTTCCTTCAGGAAAAATACCTAGCATCTTTTCGTTCTGTAAAATTTTCACAGAGGTTCTAATTGCAGATAAATCTGCTGCTTCTCTATCAACAGGAAAAGCGCCTAGTGAAGTAAATAACCACTTTAAAAAAGCATTATTAAAAAGCTCTTTTTTAGCCATATAATGTACCTGCCTAGGAAGTGCCAATGCTAATATTAAAGGATCAAAATTGCTAGTATGATTTGCACAAATCACTACTCTTCCTTCTTTAGGTATATTATTCTTTCCAGTTACTTTAAATCTAAAAACGACTCTGAAAATAATATTCCCAATAAAATAGCATATTTTGTAGAAAAGCATTTTCTACCTCCCTTCAATTATTTTTAGAATCGTATCCACACTCTCTTCTATTGTTTGATTTGTCGTATCTACTTCTATAGCATTTTCAGCTTTAATTAAGGGAGCTATTTCTCGCGTGCTATCAATCGTATCTCTTTTTTCTAATTCTTCCTTTACTTGCTCTAATGTTATAGTTGTTTCACCTTTTTCTAACAGATCTTTATATCTCCGTTTAGCTCGTTCCTCAATGGAAGCGACTATGAAAAATTTGTAATCTGCATTTGGTAATACTACAGTTCCTATATCTCTTCCATCCATCACAATACTTTTATCTTTGGCAATATTTCTTTGTATTCTAACCATGCCATCTCTTATTTCTTTGATTTTAGCTATATATGAAACATTTTGATTAATTATATTATCTCTTATCTGCTTGTCTACAATTTTCCCATCTAAGTAAATATGATTTTCTCTAAAATCTATCAAAGTATCCTCCAATTCTTTTAAGATGGTTTTTTCATCATTAAAATCAATGTTTTTACACAATAATTTATAAGTAAAAGCCCTATACATTGCTCCTGTATCTATATAATCTATTTCTAATCTATTTGCTACAATTTTTGCAATTGTACTTTTCCCTGCTCCAGCGGGTCCGTCTATAGCTATAGAAATGCTTCCATTCATATCAAAATCCTCCTTATGCAAAACTACAACCACCTAATGGTGGTTTTGATGCTTTGTATTAATTTAAATCAGGCCTTAAAATACTAGCATCACGCAAGTAAACATGACTTATTTGACTTTGTTCCATATTAGAATTACATAATAACATTACTCTAATACATTTTTTCAAATTTCCCACAACTTCCAATTCATTAAAACACATTAATGCAGCTTTTGTATATCCCATTAATCTAGCACCCTTTGCAGGATATTCTGAATTTAAATCTTTTGTAGTAGAAAATAAAATACTTATAACGCTATTTTTGTCTATATTATTTCTTTTTTCAATCTCTTTTATTAATTCAATAGTGCTATTGATTATGTCTTCACTGTTATTTTCATTTACAGTAATTGCACCTCTTATAGCAACTGTATTCATATTACCACTATCCTTTATAATTATATATTAAAAAACAAAATCACTCAAGCTATTTTAACCTTACTTTGCCTAAAATTTCTATACTTTGAGATGTTGAAATTATAGTATCTAACTTTGGATATTCAATATTGCTACTAACTCCAATCACTTTTACTTTTACATTATTCGTATATTTTGTTCCATCAATTTCAATTAAATCATTATCATATACTTGTATTTGTAATTCATCACTTCCTGAAAAATCATCTATTGATTCACCATTTACTAATATTTCAGTTTGCTTATACTGTTTATCAACTAAACTAACAACAACAATACCTTTATCAAACTGTTTTTCATTCAATGGCAAAAATCTGAGTTCACTATTGTATCCTACAGTACTCATAACATTTTCATCTTTAATATTTATGAATTGTATGCACACTAATGTTATTAAGCTTATAATTGACAATGTCAAAATTATAGATTCAATTTTATTGAACAAATTGTTCATAGCTACCTCCAAATAATATCATTTATTTATTATTTTATGTAATAATTATTAAAATAATGTATAATGACATCACTTTGAAGCTAACAATTGCTCCCGGCTAAATAACCTGTTGAATATGCAATTTGGAGATTAAATCCTCCAGTTAATGCATCTACGTCTATTACTTCACCTGCAAAATATAGTCCATCTACAATTTTGGATTCCATAGTAGATGGATTAATTTCAAATGTTGAAACACCTCCAGAAGTAACAATGGCTTCTTCTATGGGTCTAAACTTTTTAAATTTCAATTCAATATTCTTAAAAACTTTCACAAGTCTTAATCTTTCTTCTTTCGTAATTTGGTTTATTACTTTATCTTCATCTATATTAGAAAGTTTCAATATAACAGGTATCAAATTAGCAGGCAGCAAGTCTTTTAAACCATTTTTAATTGTCTTGTTATTGTATTTATCAAAGTCTCTAAGTATTCTATTGTCTAGTTTCTCCTCGGATAATGCCGGCTTTAAATCTATAGAAAATTTTATATTTTGTTTTTGATATTTATTGATTATATTGCTCATGCTTAAAACTATGGGACCAGAAATCCCAAAATGAGTAAATAACATTTCACCAAATTCCTCATGAATTTTTTTATTATTCACATACGCAGAAAAAATTACATTTTTTAAAGTCATTCCTTGTAGCTGTTTAGTCCAAGTTTCTTCCACTTCAATAGGTACTAGCGCTGGTTTTGGAGCAACTATTGTATGCCCTAATTTTTGGGCAAAATTATAGCCATCTCCCGTAGAACCAGTTGTAGGATAGGACTTTCCACCTGTAGCTATAATTACTTTCTCAAATTTCTCCTTTGAACCATCTCTAAATATAAGTGTGAAAACATCGCTTTCATGTACAATATCTGTTACTTCTTTATTTAGAACAATTTCTACATTATTTGACATTAAAAACTTTCCCATAGTAGAAATGACATCGCTAGATTTATCTGTCATCGGAAAAACTCTATTGCCTCTTTCAATTTTAGTTTTTAATCCATAACTATTTAAAAGGTTTAAAATATCTTCATTTGTAAAACTATAAAATGCACTATACAAAAATTCATTATTAGTCATTACATTGTCAAAAAAATCTTCTATAGGAGCACTATTAGTTATATTGCAGCGTCCTTTGCCCGTTATATAAAGTTTCTTGCCTATTTTGTTGTTTTTATCAAAAAGTTTTACTTTCTTTCCACGAGAGCCAGCAAATCCTGCCGCTATTATTCCAGCAGGTCCCCCTCCAATTACTGCTATATTATTACTCATATTTGTCCTCCTCTAAGTGACAAGTATCATTCAACAATTTTATCACATTATTGCGATCACGAAACTCTATTATGCTCAAACTTGTATTGTTAAGTGTCATTCTATTGTAATATTTAAGATCTATACCTACATATCCTAAAATAATAGTTTTTATTGTTGCACCATGAGAAACAACTAAAATATTTTTATTTGGATTAGATTTTAATATACTATCAATTTTATTCATTGCCCTCTTCTGAACTTCATACAAAGTTTCAGCACCATCCATTTTAAAATTATGAGGTTGATTTAGCCATATAAAATGTTCTTCAGAATTTTTTTCTGTCAATTCTTCTGTACTAAGTCCTTCCCAAGAACCGAATTTTATTTCTCTAAAAGCCTCGGATGGTGTTACTTGAAGATTTAGTTTTTCTCCAATTATATTAGCCGTTTCATTTGCTCTTTTTAAATCACTTGAATATATTATGTCTATTTCTTCAGAAACTAATCTATTTGCAATTTTTTCAGCCTGTTTTTCCCCTTTAAAAGTTAAGAATGTATCTTTTTGCCCTTGAATTCTTTTCAAATTATTCCATTCCGACTCTCCATGTCTTACTAAATATAATTTTTGCATATTTTGTCTCCTTTCCTTTTTCACATATTATATAGATATTATAATACATTTAAAAGTTTTTTGTTATTTAGTTTATATCAATTATGATAAGATTTGTTATGATATTTATTGCTCATATGAAGGTTCTAATTTTTCTTAATATGATACTTTTAAATGAGTTTCAAAAAAGGCTTCCGATGGAAGCCTTTTTTATATTAATTATTCTTATCTTTGCTATTTAGATTGTATACACTATATTCTTTCCATATGCTTTCTAAGTCCTCAAAGTAATTAGTTATATCTTCACGTTTTTCCATACCTATAGCAATTATAAGTGCATTTATCAAACTCATTGGTGCCACTAATGAATCAACAAAAGAAACCATATTGCTATTGGCAATCAAAGTTATATCAGATATCTGTGCTGCAGGCGAAAGTATACTGTCAGTTATGCCTATTACTTTACAGTCTTTGCCTTTTACATAATTTAATGCATCTAAAGTTCTACTGGAGTATCTAGGATAGCTGATTCCAATGACTACATCATTGGATGTAACTTTAAGCATTTGTTCAAATACATCACTAGGTCCTGCTGTTACAACTTTTACATTATTTAAAATAAAATTTAAATAAAATCCTAAATAGCCTGCTAAAAATGATGAACTTCTAAGTCCCAATACATATACACGTTCTCCGTTTAGAATAGTTTCAACTGCCTTTTCAAAATTGTCATAATCTAGTTCATCAAAAGTTTTACTGATATTTGCTATATCCTTTTTAAAAACTCTTTTTGAAAGATTTTCTTTGTTCGTATAATCATTTGTTAAAGATATTCTTTGTACCGTTGTCAATTTATTTTTGACCAATTCATGTAAATCATTTTGTAAATCTCTATATCCATCATATCCTAATGTATTTGCAAATCTAACTACTGTCGATTCACTTACTCCAACTACTTCCCCAAGCTTTGCTGCTGTCATAAAAGCAGCTTTATCATAATTAGCCATTATATATTCTGCTATTAATTTCTGACTTTTACTTAACTTAGAGAAATTCAATTGAATCAACTTGATTAAATCAGCATTTTCCTTCATAACACTCTTCCTTATGATTTTTAATTAAATTAAAACCTTCTTCTAATGCTTTTTTATTTAATTCTTCAGTACCACGAGGTACTCTATTGAGAACAGCTTTCTCTAAAGAATCTTTATTTACTATATTAGTAAGTTCATAAATACTACCTAAAGCCACAATATTCGCAACCATTGGCTTTTTTAAATTTTCTTTAGCTGTCTTTAATATTGGAACACTATAAGTTTTTACATCTTCTCTATCAGATTTATTTTCTACAGAACTATCTAATATTAAGGTTCCACCTTCTCTTAAAAAATCTATATATTTATCATATGCTACTTGTGTAAGTGCTAATAATACATCACAATGTCTTACTTTTGGATAATTAATTTCATTCCCACTAATAATTACTTCAGCCTTGCTCGCTCCGCCTCTTGCTTCCGGTCCATATGATTGAGATTGTACTACATTTTTTCCATCTAAAAGTGCTGCTTCAGCTAAAATTATACCAGCTAAAATAAGTCCTTGTCCACCAGATCCGCTTAATCTAAATTCTTGTTGACCCATAATATCTCTCCTTTAAAAATAATCAATTAGTCTTTGATATTCTTGTGTATATTCAGGCCTAGTATCCTTGTACAACTCACCAACTAATATTTTGCCATCAAGCTCTTCTTTATTCATCTTTTCAGCTGCTGCTATATTGACGGAACTGTCCTTTAAATATGCCATCATATCAACAGCCTCACCCTTTTTATTCTTTCTGCCATAATAAGTTGGACATATTGTCAATGTTTCAATAAATGAAAAACCCTTATTCTTTACTCCTTCTTCTATGAGCTTAATTATTAAATTTGGATTATATACTGTTCCTCTACCTACATAAGTTGAACCTGCAGCCTTAGCTAAATTGCAAAGATCAAAATTGCTATCAATATTTCCATATGGAGCAGTAGTTCCTTTATCTCCAGTAGGTGTAGTTGGCGAATATTGACCTCCTGTCATTCCATATATGTTGTTGTTATAAACTACTGTAGTTATATCTATATTTCTTCTAGCAGCATGGATTAAATGATTTCCACCTATAGCAGAACAATCTCCATCACCAGTAATAACTATGACATTTAATTCTGGTTTTGCCATCTTTATACCCGTAGCAAAAGCAAGAGCCCTACCATGGGTAGTGTGTATTGTATTGAAATCCAAATACCCCGATGCCCTTGAAGAACATCCAATGCCAGAGACAATACAAACTTTATTTTTATCTAGACCTAAATTGTCTATAGCTTTTACTATTGAACGTGTTACAATTCCATTTCCGCACCCTGGACACCAGATATGAGGCAAACAATTTGTTCTAAAATATTTTTCTACCAATTCACTAGCCAATTTTTAAACCTCCTTAATTTTAGATAAAATTTCTTCAGGAGTTATTAGCTCTCCATTAACTCTACCATATTTACAAACTTCAGTATACTTTCCTGCTATTCTATCTACTTCTAAATAATATTGTCCTAAATTCATTTCAACTACAATTACTTTTTTAACCCTCTTAGCTAATTCTTCAATTTGTTTTTGAGGAAATGGCCATATTGTTATAGGTCTAAACATACCCACTTTTATATTTTCATTCCTTGCAGCATTAACTGCACTCTTTGCAGATCTTGCTGTTCCTCCATAAGCTACTATAGCTATTTCTGCATCATCTAATTTATATTCTTCATATGTAACTATATCATCAACATTATTTACTATCTTATCATTTAATCTATTTATCAAATTTTCGGCAATTTCAGGATTAGTTTTAGGAAATCCAGTTTCATCGTGTACTAATCCAGTTACATGGAAACGATATCCATCACCAAAAGCCGCCATCGATGGCACTAATTCCCCTTCTTTAACTTCGTAAGGATTATATTTTTCTAGACTATCTTCTGCTTTTTTTCTATTTATTATTTCAATTTCATCATCATTTGGCAATTCTACCTTTTCTCTCATGTGAGCAATTACTTCGTCCATCATTAATATTACTGGAGTTCTATATTTTTCTGCTAAATTAAAAGCTCTTATTGTAATATCAAAAGTTTCTCTCACAGATGAGGGACATAAAACTATGATTGGGTGATCTCCATGAGTACCCCATCTAGTTTGCATAACATCTCCCTGAGCTGGTGATGTTGGAAGTCCAGTACTTGGTCCTCCCCTTTGAACATCTACTATAACACATGGAATTTCTGTTATAGAAGCATATCCAATATTCTCTTGTTTTAAAGAAAATCCAGGGCCACTAGTTGCTGTCATGGATTTTAAGCCAGCCAAAGAAGCACCTATTATTGCACCCATACTTGCAATTTCATCTTCCATTTGTACAAATTTACCTCCAACTTTAGGAAGTTCAGTTGCTGAAATTTCTGCAATCTCTGTTGATGGCGTAATAGGATATCCAGCATAAAACCTCATTCCTGCAGTTAAGGCACCTTCTACACATGCTTCATTACCTTGCATAAGTTTTATAACTCTTTCAGTCATTATTATTTACCTCCTAGATAAATAGCATAATCAGGACATCTCATTTCGCATTGACCACATTTAATACATGAATCTAAATCTTTAATATTTACTTTTCCATCTTTCAGTTCCAAGACATTTTTTGGGCAAAATGCTACACAAATTCCACAACCTTTACACCAACTTTTATTAATATGTAGCACTTTAGAAGTCTGTTCAGACACTGTTTTTTCCCCCTTATTTAATTTTTCTAATTAAATAATATCAAATTAATTTTAATATTGCAAGATTTATTTCATTTTCTTATCATTTTATTGAAATTTGCAAGTTTTATTTCATATTCCTTGCTTTATATATTTCCCCAAAACAAAAGCCCTCTGGGGGCTTTTGTTTAAACTGGATAAGTTTTATATTCTTGATTTAGCAAATTTGTATCAATTTTATATTTTTCTGCTTGTCTATACTTAAAATAGTCTATTGCTACTTGTGGAAATAGTGCATATGATAAAACATCTTCTTCTTGTTCCATATATTCCTTTATATCTTCTCTTAAATCGTCTAATTCAGGCTCTAATAAATCTGCCGGACGACCAGTAAATACTTCTTCATCTCCAATAATTTTCTTCTTTATTTCTTCATTTATAGGAACTGTTGGTTTCCCATACAATCCTTTTACATAATTTTTGACTTCTGTAGGAATCATCTTATATCTTTCGCCTAAGACCACATTAAATACAGCCTGAGTACCTACCATTTGACTCATTGGAGTAACTAATGGCGGATATCCTAAATCCTCTCTAACTTTTGGAACTTCTTCTAAAACTTCATCAAATTTATCTAATGCACCTTGGCTTTGCAATTGAGAAACTAGATTTGATAACATTCCTCCTGGTACTTGATATTTTAATGTTTTAGCATTAACCTCTAACACCTTTGGATTTAATAAACCTTCTTTAACATATTTATCTCTTAATCCTTTAAAGTATTCAGAAATTTCTAATAGCAAATTCATATCTAAACCTGGATCGTAAGGAGAACCCTTTAGCGAAGCCACCATTGACTCTGTTGCTGGCTGGCTAGTTCCCATTCCTAAAGGAGAAATTGCAGTGTCTATAATATCTGCTCCAGCCTCTATAGCTTTCATATAAGTTTGATTAGCTATTCCACTGGTAAAGTGAGAATGAATTTGAATGGGCACTTTTACCTCACCCTTTACTTTCCTTACTAATTCTTCTGCAGTATAAGGCAATAATATCCCTGACATGTCCTTTATGCATATAGAATCAGCTCCCATATTTTCTAGTTCCTTAGCTAATTTTACGTAATAATCTATATTATGAACTGGACTCACTGTATATGAGATTGTAGCTTGTGCATGACCTCCTGCATTTTTTGTAGCTTTAATTGCAGTTTTTAAATTTCTTGGATCATTTAAAGCGTCAAATATTCTAATTATATCGATACCATTTTCAACAGATTTCTTAACAAATTCTTCTACTACATCATCGGCGTAATGTTTATACCCTAGTAAGTTTTGACCTCTTAGAAGCATTTGAAGTTTAGTATTTTTAAATGCCCTTCTAAGTACTCTTAGCCTTTCCCACGGATCCTCATTTAAGAATCTCAAACACGAGTCAAAAGTTGCCCCACCCCATACTTCCAATGAATGATACCCTACATTGTCTAATTTTTCAGCAATAGGCAACATATCTTCGGTCCTCATTCTTGTAGCAATTAATGATTGATGAGCATCTCTTAATACAGTTTCTGTTATTTTCACACCTGCCAATTTAATCCCTCCTAATATTATAATTTTTCTATGCCGTATAAAACTGGCGGATTATTTATTTGATTGATAAATTGAAACTTTAAAACATTGCATTCTTTTTGATTTACAATAGAAAAATATTTTTCTAATTCATTCTTTTCCTCTAATCCTCCCACATGTCCAGTATAACATATAATCAGTATAATTCCATTTTTAGATAAAATTTTTAGACAATTTTCAATACCTAAAATTGTAGTATCTGATCTAGTAACAATAGTATGATCTCCTCCTGGGAGATAGCCTAGATTAAAAATCCCCAATTTTATTTCTTCATCTACATACTCGAAAAGGTTTTCATGTCCATCATGAATAAGTTGAACTCTATCATACAGCCCTTCACTCATGAGCTTTTCTCGAGTTAAAGTTAAAGCTTTCTTTTGTATGTCAAATCCATAAACCTTGCCTTTAAGACCTACAAGTCTTGCTAAGTATAATGTATCATTCCCATTTCCTACAGTACAATCAATCACAGTATCACCAGGAAAAACAGTGTTATCCATTATACCTTTAGCTATTTCTAATGCATTTATAAAATACTTATAACTCATTTCTTCCACTCCAAAGTTTCATATTCCTTCGATATTGGTACAAAATTAAGCACCAATATTTACTAGCCAACTATATTATAATAAAATAACTTTAATATTAAAAGGGTAAAAGAAGATTATAACAAAAACTTTAAACTTCAGAAAAATTTCTGAAGTTTAAAGTTTTTTCAAATATTCTATTTCACTATTTTTAAGATATTTCCACTCACCCTCTTTTAGATTTCCCAATTTAATATTAGCCATACTTATTCTTTTTAATTCAATTACAGGATGATTTATTTTATCGCACATTTTTCTAACTTGCCTATTTTTACCTTCGTGGATTTTTATTTCAACAATAGAACTATCTGAATATTTTTTTAGAACTTTTATCTCGGACTTTGATGTAATATAATCATCTATTTTTAAACCATTTCTGAATTTGTCAAGTTCTATGTGATTAGGTATTCCTTGAACTTTTGCAACATATATTTTTTCTACCTCAAAACTTGGATGAGTCAATTTATAAGTCAATTCTCCATCATTAGTTAAAAACAATAAACCAGAAGTATCATAATCAAGCCTTCCAATAGGATATATTCGCTCATCAATTCCCCTTATTAAATCAATCACTTTCTTTCGATTATATTCATCTTTCACTGTAGTAACATATCCAACTGGTTTATTAAGCATAATATATATTTTCTTTTCCTCTAATTTAATCTTTTTATTATCAACTACTACCACATCTCTGTTGGGATCAACTATTGTACCTAATTCATTGACTACTTTTCCATTTACTTTCACTCTTTCTTCCAATATCATTTTTTCTGATTTTCTCCTTGAAGCCACTCCACAAAGAGCCATGTATTTTTGTAACCTCATAAAACTCCTCCTATTTAAACTTTAGTTCACATAATGTTTTTATCGTATACCATGTAGAGTTCTGTACTTTTTACTCTTTCTCTTACTGTATCTTTATCAATTGTATACAATTTCAAATCTTTCATTCGTTCAAAATAATTGCTACCTGCAAATGTATATCTTCTTCTAATTCCCTCTTCTGTTTCAAGCATTTCATTTGCATATGAAATAATATCTCCAACTGCTAAATTCCTAGGTAAGTCTAGAAGTTTTTCTCCTTTAATCATTCTTACACTATTGTGACCTGCCAAACTTCCGGTAGTAATTGCCTCTGTATGCCCTACAAATAATCCTGCTTTCTCTCCTCCACAAAAAAGATTGTCAATTCCTTTAACTTTCATCGTATTTTCCCTTGGTGCCATAGATAAATACCTAACAGAATTCCCTACACCACCAGAATATGGGTCTTCATATCTAGCATTTTCTAATCCCTTTATTTTTCTCAATTCGTCCAATGGATAAAAAGATGTCATCATCTTTGCATGACCAGTATCCAATAGTATAATATTTTCTGCGTACTCCCTCAAAGCATATTGCTGGCAAACTTTCTTTGATAATTTATCCATATTTATATTTTCTTTAGGAACTGGCAAAACTACTACGCCCTTTTCATTTAATTCCGCTCTTACTTCTTCACTTAAAGAATCTTTATTTAACTTACAAGAACCACTAAAAGCACCATAAGTACCATCATCTTTCTGACCCATCAAATCTTTTATCCCTGCCTTTTGGCTAATGCTTATTCTTGGGCCAAAAGTCGGACATCTCAATATACACATTGAACATCCGTTGCCATACTTCAAGCAATTTCCCATAGGACCTGTTGAGCCAGTAGTTTCAATAAATACATCTCCATAAATCACATTTTCGTCATCAAGAACTATTCCTTTTATTTTATTCATATCCATTATAACATCTACCGCTCTTTTTTTCGTCATTATTTCCACATCTAAATCATTAAGCAATTTTTTCACTTCTGGCTCTATTTTAGTTACATCATAAAGGCTAGCATGTTCATGTCCAGGAAAATTTATATTTACATGTCTAGAAAATCTATCAGTTATTTCAAATAATTCATACGCTCCTAAATTTATATTTTCCTCTGCCGCCGTAAACCGACCATTGTTTCTCATTATACCTCCAACATTTCCTAAACCCAATAGCATATCAGTTCTCTCTATTAATATTACATTTGCACCGGCTTTTTTAGCAGCAATACTAGCAGCACATCCTGCCCAGCCTCCACCTATTATAACAACACTTTTCACTTTATCACCTCTAAACATAAAATATTTTAGGATTTACTTGCGCTTTGCACATTCTCACTTTATATCCTCTTTTAGCTCTATTGATACAAGCCCCACAAACACCTTCCCCACAACAGAGCCTATTGTTGTTTGTAATCACAAATTTAATATCGCTATTGAATTCTCTTATTAGCTCATAAATAAATTTATGAACTAAGTCTGAACCAGCACTAAATATTAATTCAATATTTCTCTCTTTAATTATCTTCTTAATAAATTCTCCATTTTCAAATATATCCCCTTGATACATTTCTATATCTTCTTTGTCAATAAAGTCAAAAATACATGTTTCATTTAACTTTCCTTTATCCAAAAATAGTGCTACATTGTTGTTATTTTTTTTCATGGCTTTAATTGGCAAGACTATAGATGAATATCCAATACCCTTTGATATTACCAGACAATTAGTATTGATTAATCTATTAAAATTTACAGACCCTATTATTCCATTCCAATAAGGTCCTCTAATTAAAAATTTATCTAAATTGTTCAATGATTTTGTCTTACAACCTGTATTTTGATAAGCAATATAAATAAACTTATCATCTTCAACATCTAAAACAGACATGGGTACATCAAAATAATTTTGCTTATCTTTAGATCTAATAAACACATATGAGCCAGGTCTATTTAATTCTTTTGCCAATTCATCTTGAGTCTCAAGTTTTAAAAGAAAACAATTGTTTCCCATATCCCTACAGTATGCTTTTTGTGCGCTATAAGTTTTTCTGCCTTCTTTTATCTTTTTATTGTTCATATAGTATTCATTTAATATGCATACTCCATTCCATCCACAGTCACAAGTATCCTTCCCTTGCAATAGCGAGCAAGATATGCAATTAAAAGTACCCGCCAACTCACATGGACAATATTCACTTCCTGCATCTGCACATTTGAATATATCTGTCATAAACTTTCCCCCTCTTTTGCCGCTTAATACTAAAATATTATTTTTTAGAGAATATGTTACTAATTTAAGACAAAATAAAAGAGCCTAATTCTTTAGACCCTTCAAAATTCTCTTAAAATAGCTGATTTCTTTTACTTTACTTTTAGAAATTAAATTGCTAGTGTATAAGAGCTCACCATCTAAGTATATGGATATTTTTCCTATTTTATCGCCAATATTTATTGGTGCTGGTATTTCATCAGGTAATTTTATAGATAATTTTATCTTTTCTTTTTCACTTTCCTTTAATGACAAAACGCATACATCATCTACAACTACAGGCAAAAAATCCAATTCTCCATTTATTACTTTTACATTACTTACAAATTGACCAATATCATAAATAATATATGAAGAATAATTCTCAAATCCATAATCCAGCAACTTATAGCAATCATTAAACCAGTCCCCATCATTTAATACTACAGCAATAAGTTGCATACCTTCTCTTGTAGCACTAGAAACCAAGCATCTGCCAGATCTTTTTGTATATCCTATTTTGACACCATCTCCACCTTCATACTGCCAAAGAGTTTTGTTTTTATTATAAAAATAATTGTTTTTATCTCTATTCGCAATATAGGTTTTAGTACTAACTATTTCTTTAAATTCTTCATACTTTAATGCTTCTCTAGCAATTAATGCTAAATCATAAGCAGTAGTATAATGATTTTGTGCATCTAATCCATTTGGATTGGCAAAACTTGTATTCATAGCTCCAATATCTTTTGCTCTATCATTCATCATACTTATAAATTTTTTCAAATCTCCTCCTATATATTTTCCTATAGCTACAGAAGCATCATTCCCAGATCTCAACATTAATCCATACAAAAGATCTTTTAGGCTGATTTTTTCATTTTCATAAAGATAAATACTTGAGCCTTCTATTCCAACTGAATCCTTGCCAATTTCCACTATATCTTCCATATTACCTTTTTCTATAGCTATAAGAGCTGTCATTATTTTTGTTGTACTGGCCATAGGTAATTTCTTATAAGGATTAAATGAATAAAGAATTCTTCCTGATTTTGCATCCATAAGTATTGCACTTTCAGCATTTATCTTAGGATCAGTAGCAAAAGAAAGGGAGCTTATAAACACTAGAATTAATGCTATTGCAATGACTTTTTTAATCACTACTTTCCCTCCATTATAAGATAAATAATAGAAGCAGAAATTTTCTGCTTCTTAGCTATTTATATCACCCATATTAGTATTATTTGCATTTCCATTTTGATTGTCTTTATTAGCTAAATTAGTAGCCAAATTCCCCATTAAATCGAATAAATTACTCAATGCATTGCTACCTTCATCCACTGGCATGAGTTTCATTTGATTATTACCTACAATCATAAATGCTACAGGATTGACCGTCACACCAGCGCCAGTTCCCCCTCCAAAAGGCAACTTTTCTTCTTCTGTATTGTCTTCTTTTCTACCCTTTTTAACTGCAGAATTAAATTCAGTCCCTCCAGAAGCAAATCCAAAAGAAACCTTTGATACAGGTATAATAACTGATCCATCCGGAGATTGAACTGGATCACCGACTATAATATTTACATCTACCATATCCTTTAAACTACTCATTGTTGTTTCCATAAGTCCTTGAATAGGATGTGTTGGCATTTTTTTCACCACCTTTAATTTTCATAATAAGTAGATATAAACTTACAATAATAATATAAACAAAATTCCAGCTAATTATACAACTAAATTGACTTTCTATATTGTCAGAACCAAAATTCGGGAAAATATTTATATATATTTCTTTGACCTTTTTATTATTAGTTATAATTGCCAGTATCCAGTTCTTAACTGACCACAATATGCCAGTACTTATCCCAGTCAAAGCTGCATCTCCTAATCCAAAGCTAGTCAACCAATATATTTTTTCAATTTTAGCCTTTCTTAAAAAATAATCTATCCATTTTTTATTGTTTAAATAATACTCTTTGATTTTTTTCATCATATTAAATATTTTTTTATCTTCATCTTCTTTATTTTTTCCTATAGACTTTTTTCCATACCATAATTTTATCTTATCAATATCAATTTTGTATTTTATAAGTCCAAATAAAGTTACTAAGCTAATTTTAATATTGAATTTTTTATTCCATTTTATTGAAATGTGTATATGTACAGGCATAAATAAAATCATAATTAAAATAAAAAGCAGTATCCATTTCATAAGTTCACCTCATTCATTTAAGGCTATATTGTATTGTCCCCATAAAAAAAGAAAAATAATACAAATAAATGTACTATTTTTCTTCTCCTGTATCAATATCAAGTTTTTCTAAGGAAGGTAAATCATCTAAATTTTTTAGCCCAAAATATTTTAGAAATTCTGTAGTGGTCCCATATATTATTGGTCTACCAGTTCTTTCTAATCTTCCTTGTTCTTCTATAAGGCTTTTTTCTAAAAGAGTATCTATAGCCTTGTCACATCTGACACCTCTTATTATTTCTATTTCACTCTTTGTTATAGGCTGTCTATAAGCAATTATAGATAAAGTTTCTAATGCCGCATTTGACAAATTTTTATTCGACTTTGGATTGTATAATTTTTTTATCCATTCAAAATGTTCTGGTCGGGTTGACATTTGATAACTATCATCAATTTGAATTATTCTTATACCTCTTCTCTCAAAATTAAATTCATCCATCATTTCTTGCAATAATTTTTGTGTTTCTTTATTATCTAATTCAACTATGGTAGAAATATCTTTTAATGAAAGGGGATCACCCCATATAAAAAGCAAAGCTTCAATTACAGATTTCATCTCTTTTTCATCCATATTCTAACACCTCTTCTATTTACTTTTTAATCAAAATAATATCATCAAAATTCTTATATTGTCTAACTAATATATACTTTTGTTTTGCTAGCTCTAATATAGACAAAAAAGTTACTATTATATCTGAACGGGTTGTTGTATCATCAAACAGTTGGCTAAACTTAATTTTGTGCTTACTTTCAAGTAAGTTTTTCAATTTGTCAATAGACTCTTCAATAGTGATTTCATCTCTCTGAATCTCATCTATGTCAATTGTTTTATTTTTATTTTTCTTTTTTCTTTTCCTCAATACATTATTTAATACATCTGCCAATTGCTCTAAATCCATTTCTTCTAAATCTAATTCTTCTTCTATGTAATCACTCATATCTTCCCTAGGTTTATAAAAAACTTTATTTTGTATTTCTTCATGAATTTTAAGCTCTTCAGCAATTTTTTTGTATTTTTTATATTCAACCAATTTTTTGACCAAATCTACTCTTGGATCTATTTCTTCCATCTCTAATTGATTGGCACTATCATCAACCTTTGAAGGTAACAACATCTTTGATTTGATTTCTAACAAAGTTGAAGCCATAACTAAAAATTCACTTGCTACTCCCAAATCCAATTCATTCATTTGACTTAAATACTCCATATACTGATCAGTTATTTCGCTAATAGGAATATCATATATATCTACTTTTGCTCTTTCTATAAGATGTAACAATAAATCCAGTGGCCCTTCAAAAGCATTAAGTACTATTTTATATTCCATATTTATACTCCTAACTTACAATTTTTAAAAGCAATTTTAAACTCATATTTATTAATGGTCCTAAAATCTTATCAATGGTATTTGTAACTATCAAAATAACCAATACTAAATATAAATATTTTTCATATTTGTAAAACATATATTCATATTTAACTGGAAGTAAACTAGCCACAATTTTGGAACCATCTAGTGGGGGAAAAGGCAACAAATTAAAAACCCCCAACATAGTATTATACCACAAAGTAATCACTAGGCTTTCCATAACTATATCATTTTTTATAAATCCAATAGAAATAATTAAAGCAGATATTATAGCAATTAAAAAATTAGTTAAAGGCCCTGCCAAAGATACCAATATTGTATCTCTTTTTCTGTTCTTGAAATAATTGGGGTTAATGGGAACTGGTTTAGCCCAGCCAAATCTAAATACGAGCATACATATAAATCCCACAATATCTATATGTTTAAGTGGATTTAATGTGAGTCTGCCTGCCTCTTTTGCAGTAGGATCTCCTAATTTATAAGCAGTATAGCCATGAGCCACTTCATGAAAAATAATAGCAATAAAAAGTCCTGGAAGGGAAATTAATTTATCGTATAGCATGTCCAATCCTCTCTTTCAAAATTAAGCTAGATATATTGTATAATTTATTTTTGAAAAATACAAATACATCTAGCTTCCATATAAAATTATTTATTATTTTTTTAATAGATTGTCAAATACTTTTTTCAGCATATCCTTAAAATTGGCTTTATCTACAGAATTTTTTGCTATTATATTTATCTTATCTATTTCTTTTCCGTTGAACTTTATTATCAATTCACCTAATTTTTCATGATTATCAACAGGTGCCAGAATAGATTCGGATATTATAATTTCTTTTTCTAAATTTCCCTCAGAACCTTTTGGCAACAAAATACATGCATCTCTTTCCAAAATTGCTTCTACTTCTTCACTACTACCTTTTTCAACTAAAACTTTTCCCATTAAATCATTTTTTCTTCCAACAGTTATAGAATCATAGTTGGCAAAACCATAATCTAATAATTTTTTTGTTTCATTAAATCTTATTTTAGACGTCTCACATCCCAATATTACAGCTATCAACTGTAAATTACCTCTTTTAGCTGAAGCAGAAAGACAAAAACCAGCTTCAGAAGTTGAACCTGTTTTAATTCCATTGGCACCTTCATAATCTCTTATTAATCTATTGGTATTTACAAGACTTTGAACAACATCTTTATTCTTTCCAACTTTCATTTCACTCATCCACAAGTTCAACCAATCATGTATTTTGGGATGTTTTAGAAGTTCTTTGCTCATTATTCCAATATCATATGCTGTTGTATAATGTCCTTCATTTGGCAACCCTGTTACATTCATGAAATTTGTATTATTCATTCCCAGTTCTTTTGCATGTTCATTCATTTTTTTTACGAATAATTCTTCACTTCCTGACATATGTTCGGCAAGAGCAACACTAGCATCATTTGCAGATCTTAGACAAATTGCTTTAAGTAAATTTTCAATAGTTTGTATTTCTCCTTCTTCTAAATAAACTTGACTACCTCCCATTCCAGCTGCATTGCCACTTATAACCACCTCATCATTTAAATTTATAGTCCCTCTTTCTAAAGATTCCATCGCTATTAGTAAGACCATTATTTTAGTAATACTGGCTGGAGGAAGTTTGTCATGAGAATTTTTTTCATATATAATATTGCCAGAATTGTAGTCAATAAGTATGGCAGATTTACCATCTATCTCAAAAACAGGCTCTGCAGATGAAATATTTATTGATGACAATAAAATCAATATACCTAAAAAAGCAGAGAAATATCTCTTGTTTTTATGCAAGAAAATCAATTTATTACCTCCTCATCTTTAATATTTAATCTTATATTAACCATTAAATATTAACTTATTCAAAATCTATGAGGTTTAGGTAATAAAATGAATTTTTTTCACTACAAAAACGAAGCTTCTAAAGAAGCTTCGTTCCATCTTTGTTTACTTCACCATAAACTAGTTTTTTATTCTCATCATTTTTTTCTCCAATTTGTATTATACTCCTTATGTTTTTTTCTACTTCTTCAATCTTTTTCATATCATTTCCATGGACATATGCAAGTACATCGCCTTTCTCAACTCTATCATCAACTTTTTTATTTAAAACTATGCCAGCAGATAAATCTATTTGTGATTCTTTAGTCTCTCTACCAGCACCCAATATAAGTGCACATTTTCCAATACTCTCTGCATTCATAGACTTTATATATCCATACACATCGCTTTTAACTTCAACAACATAATTAGCTTTAGGTAAAAGTTGAGGATTCTCAATATAATTAGTATCCCCATATTGATATCTTACAAGTTCTAACAATTTAGCATAAGCCTTTCCTGAATTTACAACTTTCATTAGCATCTCTCTGGCTTCCACTTCATTTGAACACTTTTTCGCAAGAACTAACAATTTTGAACCTATTGCCAAACAAAGTTCATAAAAATCTTTAGGTCCATTTCCCTGAAGTGTATCTATTGCTTCTTTTACTTCTAATGAATTCCCAACTGCATATCCTAAAGGTTCGTCCATATTTGTAACAAGAGCAACTGTTTCTCTACCAAAACCCGTGCCTATATCAACCATTTCTTCCGCAAGTAAAAGTGCATGATCTAAATCTTTCATAAAAGCTCCACTTCCAACTTTTACATCAAGAACTATTGCATCTGAACCAATAGCCAACTTTTTGCTCATGATGCTACCGGCAATTAGAGAAATATTTTCTACTGTAGCAGTTACATCTCTAAGGGAATATAACTTTTTATCTGCCGGTGTAATATTGGCAGTTTGACTACAAATAGCTATATTTATATCATTGGCATTTTTTACAAATTCTTCTCTTGACAATTCAACTTTAAAGTCTTTAATTGATTCCAATTTATCCAATGTTCCACCAGTATGTCCTAATCCTCTTCCTGACATTTTCACAAAAGGCACACCACAAGCAGCGACCATAGGTCCCAATGCAATTGTAGTTTTATCTCCTACCCCGCCAGTGCTGTGCTTATCTACTTTAATACCTTTTATATTTGATAAGTCTACGGTTTCTCCAGAATTAATCATAGCTTTTGTCAAATCTAATGTTTCCCTTTTATTCATCTTATTGAAATAAATAGCCATTAAAAGTGACGCAACCTGATAATCAGGTATATTCCCATTTGTGTAATTTTCAACAAAAAAATTAATTTCTCTCATTGAAAGTTCTCCACCATCTCTTTTTTTCTTTATGACATCATACATCCTCATTGTCATATAACCACCCCTAGTGTATATTTTTCACTATTTCCTTAACTAATTTTTGAAATGTCTCTTTAACTCTTTCAGAAGTTTCCATAACTTCTTCATGATTTAATGGCTTGTCTAGTATACCAGCTGCCATATTAGTGATACAAGAAATACCTAAAACTTTCATTCCTCCATGCCTCGCTATAATTACCTCTGGTACTGTAGACATACCCACAGCTCCTGCACCAACAACTTCTGCCAAGTTTATCTCAGCTGGTGTCTCATAAGTTGGTCCAGTAAGCCACATATAAGTGCCCTCTCTTAAATTCACTCCAATATTATTTGCTGATTTCTTTGCAATATCTATCAATTCCTTATCATATGCATTTGTCATATCTAAAAATCTTGGCCCTAACTCATCATAATTTTTGCCAAGCAATGGATTTTTACCTGTGAAATTTATATGATCCCTGATAATCATTAAATCTCCAGGTTTAAAGTTCCTATTTACTCCTCCTGCTGCATTTGTTACTATAATAGTTTCTACTCCTATAGCTTTCATAACTCTTATTGGAAATGTGACTTCTTCTAATGGATAGCCTTCATAAAAATGAAATCTTCCCTGCATAGCAACAACCCTTTTGCCCTCTAATTTACCAATAACCAATCTACCTTTATGTCCAGCAACCGTCGAAACGGGAAAATTAGGTATATCTTTATAGTCAATAACTACGGCATCCTCCACTTGCTCAGCTAAATCACCTAATCCCGAACCGAGTATTATACCAATTTGAGGCTTTGAATTTAATTTTGATAAAACATATTTTGCACTTTCATCAATCTTTTCTATATAATTCATACTATCCCTCCTAAGCTCTTGGATGTGTTTTTTTATATACTTCTCGCAATTTTTTATCACTAGTTGCGAAAGAGTACATTTGAGTAGTAGAAATATCAGAATGACCTAACATTTCTTGTACTGATTTTAAATCAGCACCATTTTGTAAAAGATGAACTGCAAAAGAATGTCTAAGGGTATGAGGAGTTATTCTTTTATTTATATTAGTTTTGCTTGTATAGTATTTAATTATTTTCCAAAATCCTTGCCTTGTCAATCTTTTCCCATGATAATTTATAAATAATGCCAATTCTTCATCATCTTTTAAAGCCTTATATCTATATTCTTCATTATATAGCCTCAAACAACTCAAGGCCGTATTACCTATTGGTACTGCTCTTTCATTAGATGTGTCTTTATCTAAAACAATATAGCCAACTTCGAAATTTATATCATCTATATCTAATGCTATAAGTTCAGAAACTCTAATTCCAGTAGCATATAAAACCTCAAGCATAGCTTTATCACGAACTCCTTTGAAACTATTTGTCTCTGGTTGTGATAACAATAGATCAACTTCTTTTTGTGTTAAAATCTCCGGCATTTTTTTATCTTGTCTAGGCGAGTGTAAATTTAATGTTGGATCTTCTTTTATTATACCTTTGTTTAGCAAATATTGATAAAAAGATCTCAATGATGCCAATTTCCTAGATATAGTTGATGTTGCCATCCCATTTTTTTGTAAATACATTAAATAAGTTATGACAATAGTTTTATTTACATTCAATAAATCCAACGAACTATATTTTTTTATATATTCATTAAATTGTTCTATATCCCGCAAATATGAGTCTAAAGTATTGTTTGATAACTCTTTTTCATCTCTTAAATAGCAAAAAAAATTATTGATTATGTCATCCATAAAAATATCCCCTTTAAAAAAACTATTAGTACTTATCCTATTTAAGTTCAACATTAGTTTTTAAAATCCTTCATTTATTTTTAGAATTAATCTAGTTAATATAGTCGGTAATTAATCTCATAAAAATTGGTGTTACATATGCCTCAACCAAACTTCCAATAAATATCACTAAAGAAAACAAAAATATAAGAGTAGAATAATTGATAAAATTAGAAAATAAATTGTTATAATTACTTTTTATTTTGTTGCCTTTTACATTACTTAGTGAAAAGTTTATACCTATTGAAGATATAGATATAATGCCTGGTATTATAAATAAATTTTGAGGCATTATTGCAAGAACAGAAAATAGAAATCCCTTAGCTCCAAATTCATTCACTAAAAATCCAACAGTAAACCCTAAAGCAAATCCTCTCAATACTACAATTACTGGAATGATTGGAATCCCAATTATGATTGCTCCTGTGAGCCATATTATAAGTACTGTCCTAAAATTGTTTTTAATAGATTCCTTAAACAACATCAAATTATCTATTTCATTGCCATTCATCAATACAAAAAAAGAATTAAAAAAGCTCAAAATTTTATTTTTTTGATCAATGTTCAACATTTTTATAGTTATAGCACCAACAACTATGCCAATAATTAAAAATACCAACATAGTAAAATATGCTACAAAATTTCCTTCTAAATGTTTAGATATCCAAACCCTTAACTTGTGTTGCAAAACTATATCCTCCCTTCATTAAATATACAAGCCTATATGAAATACTATGCATAAAAGGAGGATATTATCACCTGCTATATTTATTTATTAGACAAATAATCACGTGCCACCATAGCTCCAATTATAGTTTTGCTATCAATTATTTCTCCCTTATCAATCATATCTATTAAATCTTCAAGTTTAACTTTTACGAGTTCTATATACTCATCTTTTTCTGGTTCTGCCTGGCCTTCGATCAATTCATTAGCCAAAAATAAATAAATTTTTTCATTTGAAAATCCAGGCGATGTATAAAATTCTAGCAAATATTCAAGTTTATTTGAAGTATAACCTGTCTCTTCTTTTAACTCCCTTATAGCAGTTTCCTTAGGTTCTTCTCCAATTTCTAATTTCCCAGCAGGAATTTCCAGCAATTCTCTCTCGACAGCTTTTCTATACTGTTTTACAAGTACAATCTCATTTTGATTAGTTAATGCTACTATTGCAACTGCTCCTGGATGTTCTACAATTTCTCTTTTGGAATACTTTTTATCTGGTAATTCTACTGTATCTATTCGTAAATTCAACATCTTGCCCTCATATATTTTTTCGGTTTTCATGGTTTTCTCTTCAAAGTCCATATTAAACATCCTCCTCCCCATCAAGGTACAAAAAAGTACTTTTAGCAACAGCACCTAAAGTAATAAAATAATCCATATCTTCCTTCAAATCTCTACCCATAGTTGAAACATTTAAATTGAAATAGTCTAATGCCTTAATAATATCACTACCTTCTTCATAAATAATATTATGCTTTTCAAACAAATTTTTAGCTATTAACTGTTCTCGAATCAAATTATCTTTGTCTTTAGTTAAATATGGGATTACTAATTTACCTTTAGTATTACAAGCTTTAGACAGAGATGTTAGTGTGTGATGACTTATTCCTCTATGCCTCTCTCTATCGTCTTTAAAACTAATTCTAGGAGCTATAAAAGGTGTTCCTCCAAGATTATTTACAGCATCTATTATATAGCCTTGTTCAATACCGCTAAATCCATATTTAGTACCAGTACCTGCAATTCCTGGTCCCATTGTAATTATAGTTACGTCACTGTTTAATATTTTTTTAGCAGCAATAAGCCCAGAATATATATTTACACATTCAATATCTCCACCAAAAGCATTTCCGATAGTTATAGTACTATCTATAATTTCCTTATTTTTTAAAGATTTGACGGTATTGCTAAATTGTATTGGTAATGCTCCTCCATCAGTCATTATATAATTTATTTTCAGTGAAGGTTTAAACCACTTAAGC
This sequence comes from Sporanaerobacter acetigenes DSM 13106, assembly GCF_900130025.1. NCBI lineage: Bacteria > Bacillati > Bacillota > Tissierellia > Tissierellales > Sporanaerobacteraceae > Sporanaerobacter > Sporanaerobacter acetigenes. The sequence goes on from NZ_FQXR01000007.1 coordinate 100,007, forward strand.
ATACTTGCAAGAGGAGCTAACATACTATGCAATGTCCCTACAATAAAAACACTTCCATTTAAGCCAGTAAATTCATTAAACAATTCATGATAAGGACTGTCTTCCTCTTCCGCTGTCAAACATTTTAGCTGAAATGGGGTATATCTAAGTTTCATTATATGACCTTTGCCTTCAAGTTCTTTATCTTTATTGCTATAATTGAAGATAACAAAATGATATCCCCCAGTTCCCAAAGACAATTCTACTGCAGTTGTATTTAATATCAACTCATCTCCAATATCTACAGGACCAGTTAAATCATTATAATTGATAGCTTTAGATAAATCGCCATCTATATTTACTTCAACCCAAGTAGTATTTTCATCTTCTCTTAAAATACTATTAACAATTCCTTTTCTATAGCTAATCAGCTTAAAAACCTCCTATCTTCCCAAATTATCAATATATCTTAAAAACTTATTTTTTTCAATTATCTTTGAAAATGAAACAAACTCTGAAAGCATCTGAACTGCAATTAAAACGACTAAATAAATTATCTTTATTTTTAAATCATGAGTAATTGCACAATAAGCACCTAAAGTTATTCCTAGAGAATTTGAACCTACATCACCCATCATAGCATTGGCTTTTAAATCTATAGGTAAATACCTAAACAATATGCCGAAAAAAGAAAATAACAAAATGCTCAAATCATCGCACCAAGAAGTAATCAATAGAATTATGGAAACAAGTATAAATACCTTGGAAGCCCTTCCTGGTCTCAAATCGAAGAGATTTATAAGATTGGTAAACAACGAAATAAGCAATGTGTTTATTATTGTTTCTATTATACTATTAGAAATATAAAGAGAAATTATTAAAGCAACTAAAAATCCTACACTTGCTTTAAGTCCTCCTGTAGTTAATTTACCCTTTAATAGAGATTTTATATGTCCTTTAAATCCTTTAACATTTTTATCTCCCACCAAATCATCTAAAAGTCCAACTAGACCAACAAGAATAAATGCAACCAAGTAAATCAACACATAATGCCTCAAATCTTCTGCTATAAACAAATTCATTAAGCTTAAAGTGATAGTCTGTACAATAATAAATAACAAACCCATACTTGAAGGTATCTCTTCATTTTTATAATTAATACATAAACAATTATTATCTTTTAGCATATTTAACAAAAATGGTATCCCTATAATACTAAGTATCATGCTAATAAAAAAACTCAAAATACTAATTTTATAAACTTCCATAAACTCACCTTCTAAAAAACAATACTATAAGCGTACCTAAAATGTCAAAAAACTGTTTACCTCTATGAACAAAGTCTTTAAATGTTCTTCCCGTTTCTCTATGTCTCATATTTACTTCCACTTCTTTAATAGAAAACCCATTTCTTAAGGCTCCCACAGTCATGGCAACCTCTATGCCATATCTATCAGGAATATAGTGGATGCTATTTATAACATCTTTTTTATATACTCTTTGTCCAGAAAGTGTAGTATCCAATTTTTCACCTGTATACATATATACACCATTTTTTGCTAAATCCTTTACAAATCCAAAACCACCTTTTTTTAATGCTTTAGGAAATTTGGCAATAGTTATATCTGCTTCATTATTAATTACAGGATATATGAGTTTTCCAATTTCAACGCTAGTTTTGCCTAAATCCCCATCTACTAAAACTAAATAATCAAATTCAATTTCACTTATCGCTTTTTTAATAGCATATCCCTTGCCTTTATTTTTGTCTAGTTTTATAATGCCTATATCTAATTTATCTAATACTTCTAAAGTATTGTCAGTAGAACCATCATCTACTACTATCAATTCATCAATAATATCTATTTCTTTTAATTTTTCTATTGTATCTAATATTGTATCTTCTTCATTGTATACAGGTATTACAGCTACAACTCTTCCACTATAATTCATATTATCTCTCCTCACTCTAAAATGGCTTCACTTGGATTGGGAATTAAACTTTCTGCACTAGGCTTTACACCGTAATATCCTGGTCTACCTTCCATAGCCATAATTAAAGCAACCTTTCCAATGACAGTATCCACATTATCTACAGTAGATATTCTATAGTTTTTATACTCACTAATATAAGAAAAATTAACTTTAGTTTTTTCTATCCCAATAATAGGTGTTTCTAATTTTTTGCTGACCTCTACTATCTTTCTATCTAAATAATTTATTCTATCAAAATCTTCTTTTTCACTTCCACCTGCTATGACAATATAATCCACAGGTTCGTCTGCATTACCAACTATATTTATTAATCCGTATTCTCTATATAATTGTATAATGTCTTCATTATCTCCAGATATAATTGCATTAGTTAAATCCTCTACACCTTTATCAATTATACTTTCTTTTATTTCTACATTTTTTTCTCCATTTAAATATATTTCTTTTAATAATTCTTCATTTAAAAACTTGTCCTTTATTGTCACAATACTAACCACATCTGCCCCAGCCATACCTAGGGTTTTGCCTATTCCTGAATAAATATATTCATCATTAGTTTCAATTATAGCTACTTTTAGACCTGATAACCTGTTCTTTATGATTTCAGGATAAATCACTTCACTAAAATTTGCATACTGAGAATTTTCCAATTCTAAAGTATCCACTTCACCTTTTAAATTTTGATTTTCCTCTTTTAAATAGTCAAATTTTTCTTCTAACTTTGTGACCAAATCATCTCTTTGATCCACTATAACTTCATTTGCATCCAATGAAAATCCAATATAAATTCCTATAGCTAATGCCAAAAATATTGAAACAATAGATATCACATAAAATTTCATATTAGGAATCAAAATATCGCCTCCTATACTCCAAACATTATTTTAAGTCTTATCTTGATAAGTTGCATTAATTCTTTCATAGGAGGAAACATCATCGTAATAACTATGATTGGAATTAACGCGGCAATGCCAAGCCCTATTACATGTCTCAATTTCAAATGACTTTTATAAAGCTTATTGACTCCTTTTGCATCTACCAATTTAGAGCCAACTTTTAATCTAACTAAAAAAGTACTTGCCATCCCATTTCTACCTTTTTCTAAAAAATCTATCATATTGTTATGAGTCCCTACGGCAACGATTAAATCAGCATTATTAGCATAAGCAAGCAGTAATGCTATATCCTCGCTGGTACCTGGAGAAGGAAAAATAACAGCATTTAAACCCAATTTTTCTACTCTTTCAAGTCCAGGCGCTTCTCCATTCGTGTACGCATGAACTACTATTTCTTTACTCATTTTCAAGCATCTATCACTAATGCTATCCATATCTCCAATGACCATATCTGGGATATAGCCAAATTCTAAAAGTGCATCCCCTCCACCATCAACTCCAATTAAAACTGGATGTACTTCATGTATATAAGCTTGAACTGTTTCCAAATCTCTCTTATAGTCTTTTCCCCTAACTACCACCAATACATGTCTATTGTTCATCTTGGTTTTAACTTTAGGAATTGGAACTTTTCCAGTCACAAGTCCCTTCTCTTTTTTTGCATATTCTAAAGTATTTTCAATAAATCTATCTAATTCTTTTTCAAAGTTTTCATATCCAATTCCTAGTAAATACTCAATTTTTTTGCTGTCGAGTAATTCACATTTACATATAACTTCCCCATCCTTAATTATTGCATCGTCAGATATTTCTATTGTTTCCCCTTCTTTGATTGATTCAAATAAATCAGTATCACAAACTTCAAAAATTGGAACACCGGCTTCCACTAAAATAGAAGGCCCTTGATTTGGATATCGTCCACTTATAGTTTTTTCAGTATTTATTATACACTTAATTTTTGACTCAACTAGCGAATTAGCTGCAATTTCATCTAAATCTTTATGTGAAATTAAGGCTATATCCCCTGGCTTTAACCTTTTAATGAGGTTTTTCGTTCGTTTATCTTTTTTAACTTTGCCTTTTAAATACATCTTAATCCTCCAAATCTATTATTTATATAGTATTTCCCTATATAAATAAATAATCCAATTTGACTATATAATCTTTCTATTTTATTATAGCATAAAAATATAGTCTCATGAATAGTAACTATTCATGAGACTATATTTTACATTTTATTTTCTGCCATTTCCTGTTCTAATCTTAATTTATCAGCTACCATCGCAATAAATTCTGAATTGGTGGGCTTCCCTTTGCCAGTATGAACAGTGTAGCCAAATATGCTATTAATAGTTTCAACCTTTCCTCTACTCCAAGCTACTTCTATAGCATGTCTAATAGCTCTTTCTACTCTGCTTGGTGTAGTGTTATATTTTTCTGCTATAGATGGATATAATTCTTTTGTCACTGCACCAAGCAACTCAACATTTTCTACAACCATTGTAATAGCTTCTCGTAAATATAAATATCCTTTTATATGAGCTGGAACACCAATTTCATGAATAATATTAGTTATTTTAGCTTCCATGTTCATACTACTGTCAATAGCTTTTACAGTTTCTTTTGGAATGTCTATATATTTTTTAGAATAGCTCTTCTTAGTAGGAATGTCCGAAATTTCCCTTAGTCTTTTAATAAAAATATCAAAATCAAAAGGTTTAACTACATAATAATCAGCTCCTAGTTCTATAGCTTTTTGAGTAACTCTATCTTGTCCTACAGCTGACAACACTACAATTTTGGGATACTTATCCAATCTCATAGTATTTATACGTTCTAATACCCCTAATCCATCTAAATGTGGCATAATAATATCTAATATCAAAACATCTGGTTTTATTTCTGGTATCATGTCTAGTGCTTCTAACCCATCCTTTGCAAATCCTAAAACTTCAAAATCCTCTTGTTTTTCTAGATATTCATTTAAAATATCACAAAATTCTTTGTTGTCATCTGCAACGAGTATTTTAATTTTCTCCAAAATAATTACCCCCCTGTATGTATTCTATAGTATACTTTTATTTATTCGACAAAGAATTTTTATTTCCTTCTAGTTTTCCATTTTTTATCTACATTTTTGAAAAAAGATAGGTTTTAATAAATTAAAACCTATCTTTTTTTGTTTGTGCAAATTCACTTTTTGTTTTGTAATTAAAATCTGCCTGTTCCAGCATCCAATCTATATATATTCCATACCCTTTTGTAGGATCATTGACAAATACATGGGTTACAGCCCCTATTAATTTTCCATCTTGTATTATAGGACTTCCACTCATTCCTTGGACAATGCCACCGGTTTTTTGCAATAATTTTTTATCTGTGATTCTTATTATCATACTTTTTTGTTCTGGAAAAGGTTGATTTTGTGCTTTAACTATTTCAATTTCATATTTTTGTACTTTATTATCATTAATAGTAGTTAAAATATAAGCCTTCCCCTCTTTAACTTCTTCTTGGAATCCCACAGGTAGAGGCTTTGATTTGTTATTATCTAAATTCTTTTTATATAGTTTCCCATATATTCCAAACTCAGTATTACTTGTTATATCTCCTAAGGCATCCTGAGTCTCATAAAAGGCTCCTTTTATCTCTCCAGGACTTCCTTTACTTCCTTGTTCAATTTCAGATATTCTTGCACTCATTATTTTACCATTTTCTATTTTTAACAATTCCCCTGTATCTATATCTGTAATCCCATGACCTAGAGCTCCAAAAATTCCTGTATTCTCATCATAAAAAGTTAAAGTACCTATACCAGCTGTTTTATCTCTCACCCATATACCCAATCTATAACAGTTATCCTGAACACTCTTTCTTGGTCTTACCTGAGTAGTAAATTGAACATTATTTCTTTCAATAACTATATCTATAGTTTCCTTTTTTATACTATTTAAAAGTTCTACAACATGTTCTGCATCTTTTACTTTTTCTCCATCAATCTCCAATATACTGTCTCCGACTTTTATTCCTCCATCCTTGGCAGGATTATATCTTTTGCCATCAACTCCTATAACATCTGTTACTGCTACTACTAAAACCCCTCTAGTATTCAATCTAACGCCAATAGAATTTCCTCCAGGCGTCAAATAGACTCTTTCTAATACATTTACTTCAATATCCCTTACAGGAATTATTCCAAGCAATTTAAGCTGCATTTTTGCTATGCCAGATTGAATGGTATTAAATTCATAAGACTTTTTTAACGACAAGGTATTTTTGCTACAAGGTCCACAATTTACAATGTTATTATCTTGCAAAATCTTTACTGTAAAAGGGAAAAATACATCAAAAGCTTTTTTATCTCCTTTCACAATATTAATTCTGTCAGGATAATAATTAAAAAAACAAAATTGAAACAAATAAAAAGCAATCACAATCATCAAGATTATAGATAACTGTTGTTTATATCTTGAATACTTTTGCAAGTAATATCACTCTCCCAATTTTCCCCTTTTTCATACTCACCTCCAAAAAATATTATTTGCAAATATAATTTAGCCTTTTTCTCGCATATTTATTCTCAGTAATTATTAATGATTATGTAAAGTAAAATAAATTTTGCCTTTATAATGAAAAAACACTTTATACTTAAGTATAAAGTGTTTTAACCATTTTTTATTTTTGTAGCCAAATCCAACATTTCTTTGGCATGCATTTTAGTTGTATCTGTCAAGTTAACACCTCCAAGAAGTCTTGACAATTCTTCGATTCTTTCTTCAAAAGATAATTTCTTTATTTGAGTAACAGTTCTACTGCCATGTATATTTTTGTAAATTGAAAAATGAGTATCAGCCAATGCAGCTATTTGAGGCAAATGTGAAACACAAATAATTTGATGTTCTTTTGAAATATTGACAATCTTTTCCCCAACAACTTGAGCAGTTCTACCACTAATCCCTGTATCAATTTCATCAAAAATAAGACATGGTATCTTATCATATTCTGCAAGTATAGATTTAAAAGCTAACATTATCCTAGACATTTCTCCTCCAGATACTATCTTGGACAATGGCTTTAAATCTTCTCCTGGATTTGTTGATATCAAAAATTCTACATTATCAAAACCTTCCGGTGTAAAATGATTGTATTTTTTAAAGCTCACTTTAAATAATACATTGCTCATATTAAGTTGTTTCAATTCTCCTGAAAGAGATTCTTCAAGAATTGATGCTATTTCTTTTCTTTTATTAGATAATTCTTCACATTTAACCTCTAACATTTTTTCTATATTCTCTATTTCATTTTTAATTTGACTGATTTCTTTTTCATTATTCAACAATATCTGAAATTTTTCATATATACCATTTCTATATGCAATTATTTCATCAATATTGTTTCCATACTTCTTTTTTAATTTATTTATAGTATCCAATCTTTCTTCTAAAAAAACCAATCTTTCTTCATCTACAGCAATATTATCTAAATAATATCTTAAATCTCCAGATAAATCCTGCAACTCAAAACCTATATTTGTAAAACTTTCATAATATTTTTTTATTTCAATGTCAAAGTTTTTAATTCCACCAATTAATGAAATAACTTTATTTATAGCATCAATTATAGAAAATCCTTCATATTCTTTGGATTGAAGAATATTTAATGCTTCACTGATATTTAACTCTATTTCTTTTATATTTGACAATTTGTCATATTCTTTTGCAATTTCTTCCTCTTCTTCTTTTGATAGCTTAGCATTGTCAATCTCTTCTATTTGATATTTTAACAAATCAATTTCTCTGTCTTTTTCTATTTCATCCATGGACAAATCTTTTAACTTTTTTCTTTGAAATACAAGTTCATTATAATATATATATATATCTTCCTTTAAAGTCCTAAAATTATCATCTCCAAAAGAATCAATGATATGTATATGATTTTCTGAATTTAATAAAGATTGATGTTCGTGTTGCCCATGTATATCAATTAAATATTTCGTCACATTGTTAAGCATTCCAAGAGTTACTGTTCTGCCATTTATTCTCGATATGCTTCTGCCAGTTGAATATATCTCCCTAGTAATTAATAGATAGTCATTTTTTTCATTTTCTATGCCGTATTCATCTAAAATTTTATTAATTTCACTAGATTTTTCCAAATAAAAAAGGCCTTCTAATATAGCCTTGTCACATCCCGTACGAATCAAATCTTTGTTTGCTCTTCCGCCTAAAATCATACCAATGGCATCTACTATTACTGATTTTCCAGCCCCTGTTTCTCCAGTCAATACATTGAAACCTTTTGAAAAATTTATATGCAATTTTTCAGCGACAGCAAAGTTTTCAATATTTAACTCAACAAGCATATTAATACCCCCGTTTAATTGAGTAATTTTTGAAAAGACTTAATTACAGTATCAATATTTTCTATATCACCAATAGCTACAAAAATTGTATCATCACCAGCTATGGTACCTACAATTCCTTCAATTTTTAAAACATCTATAGCAGAAGCACATATTTGAGCAGCGCCAGGTAATGTTTTTATAACTAAAATATGGCCTGCCACATCAAAATTCACTATTGAACTTTTAAATATTTTTATCAATCTATCTGTAGTACCTTCCACATTGTCATCAATAACCGCATATTTATATTTTCCACTATTAGTTAAAACTTTAACCAATCTCAATTCTTTTATGTCTCTTGAAATTGTAGCTTGAGTAATATCAATACCAGACTTTTTTAAATAATCGGCCAATTCTTCCTGAGTTTCTATCTCGTATTTTTCTATTAATTCCAATATTTTTCTTTGTCTAGCATACTTCTTCATAATTCCCTCCTTTGATCTGAATAGCTTTCACAAAATTATAACATTGTGTGTGAATTAGAAACAACTTCTTCAATTAATTTTTCAATGTTTTTTTTATCACTATTGCTATACTTTTTTAAGTGAAACAGATATTCTATATTTCCTGTACCACCTTTTATAGGTGAATAAGTAATATCTTTAACAAAAAGGCCTGTATTTAAGCAAAATCTATAAATATCTAAAAGTACTTCTTTATGCACTCTTTGATCCTTTATTATTCCTTTTTTGCCAACCTTCTCTCTTCCAGCTTCAAACTGAGGCTTAACCAATGAAACTATTTCGCCATCGTCTGAAATCAATTCCATAGCCACTGGCAAAACCAGTTTTAACGATATAAAAGAAACATCAATTGAAGCAAAATCAGCTAATTCTCCAATATCTTCCTTAGTTACATATCTTATATTAGTTCTTTCCTTTAATACAACTCTTTTATCCTGTCTTAGCGTCCAATCTATTTGACCATATCCTACATCAATAGCATACACTTTTTTGACCCCATTTTTAATCATACAATCTGTAAAACCACCTGTAGAAGCCCCTATATCTAATGCAACTTTGTCCTTTAAATCTAATTTAAAATATTCTATTGCCTTTTCCAATTTAAGTCCACCTCTACTCACATAGGGAATTGAATTGCCCTTTATGACAATAGAGCTATCTACATCTACTTTTTCACCAGGTTTATCGATACGCTTATCATCAACAAATACTATACCTTCCATAATGAGTCTCTTACCTTTTTCTCTTGATTCAACTAAATTTTTTTCTACAAGAAGTATATCTATTCTTTCTTTACTCATACAATCTCTCCTAAGTATTATCTAATTCCTTTTTTCTTTTTTTTCCTCATGTAAAATATTGATCTTAAAAGTATTTTCTATAAATTTAAGCATCTTAGATATTTGAAAAATGATTTTTTCAGAATTGTCCATTGCTATTCCCTTACCTATAGCCTTACCTCCAACAGTAAAAGAAGCAATTAAAGCTGTAACTATGATACTCAACATCGTGCCACTTTTAAAATCGTATCGCTCAATTAGTTTATAGATAATTGTCGTTCCAGCTGCACCACTAATAATTCCACAAATATCTCCAATAACATCATTACAAAAATTTGAAACTTGTCCAGCATTCCTGATTAATTTAACCGCATATTTAGCTTCTTCAACTTTGTTTGCTGCCATAGCATGAAAAGGTTTCTCATCAGAAGCAGTAACGGCAATACCTATAATATCAAATATAATCCCTATTAATATTATAACTATTAATATTAAAAAAGCTGCTAATATATCAAGATTGGCCATTAAATTTTCTGTAATTAAACTAAAAAAAACTGCCATTAGAAAAGTCCAAAATATTGTAACAACAATCCACCTTTTATTCCGCTTTCGCGGAATGCTGTCATCATCTTTCTTTTTCATCTACTACTAACCCTCCAATTCATAATAGAACAAAAGCTGATAGCAAATGCTATCAGCCCACACGAGTGGCGATATGTTAAGTAAATCTTACGGCTTAAGGTCTAGCAGGATTTCCCAGACAGCAACTGAATGTCGCCATATCAGCGGTTTCCCTTTAATACTGTCTCTACTCTGTCGCCAAAAGTAAAACTAGATTACCACTTAGTCCGCACTGTAATCCTTAACACATCTCCCTTGGTAGAACAGTCTAGGAGTTTTCCTCAACAGCCATTCTATTCCTTAGCCTCTTTTGCAAAATAGGTTTCGACAACAAAATTTTATTTTCTTCGGGCCCTTCCGAAAATAAAACCGAACTTGTCATCTGCCTATTTCACTCAAGGCAGGCTACTCTGCATGTAATAATTAGTTACATAGCAGGTTTATCTTGTCATATTGCCAAAATGACAAGTCTCCACGAAGGTAGGGTCAACGCCCACATGCCATTGTGGATCGCCCCATCCTTCTTACTCCCAGAAATAGCCCCCAACTGGGCGTCGAAAGCCAAAACCAGGAACTTCATCGATATGCCCTTTGACGGATTTTTAGCCCCGCCTTCAGAAATAGTTGCGCTGACTAGAATACTGTGCCACTCTAAGCCAAACCTATTATAGCATAAATTTTTATGAATTTCAATTTCAAAAACATATTATTTATTCCTATAAATTAGACATTTTGCAAATTCTGCCAAGAACATAGTATCCCTATTTTCAAATATTTTTAAAGCTTCTTGTGCACCTTCACTCAATCTTTTTACTTCTTTTTCAGCTTTATCTAAAGAATGATAAGTTAAATAAGTAGTTTTATTTATTTCTTCATCACTATCCTTATCCAAGATATCATCTCTGATTTGAAATGCAATACCAATAGAATTGCCATATTGCCTCAAAGCCTCTATCTCAGTTGCACTTCCACCGCCTATAATTCCTCCAGATACAGTAGATGCCTCAATAAGAGCTGCAGTCTTGCATTCATACATGAATTGTAGTTCTGTTTTATTTATACCCTTTTTATCAGACAAAATATCAACAACCTGACCACCAATCATTCCATCCACACCTGCAGCATTAGATATCTCCTTAAAAGCTTTAATATATCTGTAAAAGCTTTCCTTGTCATTGGATTTACTTAAAATATATTCAATCATTGTTTCATAGGCTAAATTTAAAAGTCCATCGCCTGCCAAAATTGCAATAGCTTCCCCAAACACTTTGTGATTAGTTGGATTTCCCCTTCTAAAATCATCATTGTCCATAGCTGGTAAATCATCATGTATGAGCGAATATGTATGTATCATTTCCATAGCCAATGCAAAAGGTATGGCCTCTTCATAGCTTCCATTTATCAATTGACAACTTTTTAAAAGCAATATAGGCCTTATTCTTTTACCACCTGTAAAAAGGCTATATTTCATAGCTTCAAATATCTTCTCCTGATATCCTGACTTGCCTATAAACAGACTATTTAATTCCTCATCTATAACTGATTGTATTTCTAAAATTTCTTCTGTTAAGTTCATCAATTAACCCTCCATTTGAAAACTTTCTTCTATTTCCACCCCTTTTTCATCTTTTAATATTATTTTAATTTCTCCTTCAACTTCGGTCAATCTTTTAGACAAGTATTGGTACAATTCGATACCGTTTTTAAAATAATTAAAAGCTTCTTCTAGAGATAAGTCTTCATTTTCAAGTTTATCAATTATTTCTTCAAGTTCCTTTACTCCTTCTTCATAAGGAATATTATTTAAATCCATCCTCAAACTCCCCTTTATTAATTTTTACCACTTTTCCTTCAATCATACCATTTTTTAATATTATAGTAAATTTATCATCAATTTTTAGATTATCCACCGTTTTAATAACTTCCCCATCTTGATCCAATAAAATTGAATATCCTCTATTTAGAGATGACAATGGACTAAGTAAATTCAATTTATCTCCTAGCTTTTCAATTTCTCTATAATAAGTTTCTATCTTCATATTAAAATTTTTATTTAAGTCTTTAAATAAACTATCTATATACTGCCTATTTTGATTTAATTTAGTCTCAGGATTGTTATAATCTAATTTGTTTTTATAATATTCCAATTCTCTAGATTTGTATTCTTTAAAAGCTAAAATGCTGTTAATCAATTTATTGTAATCATCATTTAGACTACATTTCAAACTATCTACTTCTGGCACTGCCAATTCAGCTGCAGCTGATGGAGTCGGAGCTCTTAAATCAGCCACAAAATCCGCAATAGTAAAATCTGTTTCATGACCTACAGCAGATATAATTGGTTTTTTTAGACTATATATTGTTCTTGCAAGAGATTCATCATTGAAAGCATATAATTCTTCAATAGAACCCCCACCTCTACCTGTAATGATAAGGTCTATATCCTCTCTATTATCAAAATAACTTAAACCTTCGATGATTTCTTTTGGTGCCCCTTCTCCTTGAACCAAAACTGGATATACTATTAAATCAGCTATAGGAAACCTTCTATTTATGACATTAATTATATCTCTAATAGCTGCGCCAGTAGATGAAGTAACAACTCCAATTTTTTGAGGAAATCTAGGAATACTTTTTTTATGAGCTTCATCAAAAAGTCCTTCTAATTCCAATTTATTTTTTAATTTATTAAAAGCTATATACAAATCTCCTAGACCAGATTCCCTAATGTTTTTTACATAAAACTGATAATCTCCATCTCTTTCAAAAACTGATATATATCCTGAAGCAATAACTTTCATGCCATCCTTTAAATTTATGTCAACACACTGGTTGTCATTTTTAAACATCACACATCTTATTCTACTTTTTTCATCTTTCAATGAAAAATACATATGACCACTATAATGATGCTTAAAATTAGAAATTTCTCCTTCCACACATAGATTGGTTAAGATAAAATCGCTAGCTAATACCCTTTTTATGTATTGATTTACTTCACTCACCTTTAAAGGTTTACCAGACATACTAAAACCCCCATATATGACCAGCTTTATTTTTGCTTAAATAAGATACTCCTATAGCATTGTCCGAACAAAATGGCCTTTCTGGAACATATATATTTATATCGTGAATATATAAATTGTTCTTAAGATTTTCTCTTATAAATAAATTAGAAGCCACTCCACCTACTAACAGTACATCATTTACATCATTTTTTCTACATCCATATAAAATTATTTTTTCTAAACTTAAATAAATTGTATAGAACAAGGTTCTAATTATGTCCTTTTTTTTATATTTCCCACTATCAATTAATCTAGCAAAAAAATTCTCATATCCAGAAAAATTGGCCCAAGTATCCTTTATTTTCAGTGATAATCTTTCATCAACAATATTGCCACTCTGAGATATATTATCCATCTCCTTGCCGCACGGAAACTCAAAATCCAATTTCACACCAATTCTATCAACAAGCTGTCCTATGCTTATATCTAAAGTTCCACCTACTATATCTATATTCAAATTAGTCTTATTGTTGTCTACAAGGAGCAATTCTGTAGTTCCTCCTGATATGTGAAATGCTAAAAATCGGTCTACTTTCTCAAGTTGAGAATTCATCATACCCGCTCCAATATGCCCTTCTTGATGGCTAAATTCTTTGAAAGGCACATCTAAAATTTTAGATATAATATATGCCTGTCCTTTACCCACTGTAAAAACAGGCATATACGATCCTTCCTTATCTCTTGGTTTTCCACTAGTAGATACAGATACTATCCTTCTAGTTTCAATTGATTTAGTCATTTCATCCAAAATCAAAGGTAAATTCTTTATGTGTTGAAAAACTGCTTCCTGCTGTCTTAAGCCCTTTTTATTTTTTTCTACTTCTAAAATCTTTCTTAAGTCAAATATAATATCATTGTTTTCATCAATAACTGCAACAGAAGTAGTATATGCACTTGTATCAATTCCCAAATAATAGTTATTCATCATTGCTCATCTCTGTACGTACAAAACTACCCAATACACCATTGACAAATTTTGCCGACTCTTCTGTACTATATTTCTTACATATTTCTATAGCTTCATTTATACAAACTTCTATCGGAATATCTTCTCTAAATTTAAGTTCATATATTGCTATTCTTAAAACAGATAAATCAACTTTTGCCAATCTATATATCTTCCATCCCTTTATATGCTTTCCTATGATTGCATCAATTTTTCCCAGATTATTCGTGATTGTTCCCACTGCATGATTTATATATTGAGTTTCATCATCTGTAAATTCGTGTTCAACTATGTATGTGTTCATGCTATCATCAGAATAATCCTTATTGATTTCCATTTGAAATAATATTTTCATGGTTTCTTCTCTTGCTACTTTTCTACTCATATCTTTCCTCCTTGAATATAAGCTAATATTAATTTGTTAATCTAAATTTATTTTTCCCTACCTGGAGGAAGTATTCTATCCAATATTTCCCTGAAATCTTCTTGATTGTCTTTTTTCTTTCCTAAATAAAAGCCGAACCACGTACATAAAACTATAAATAGAGTCCTAAAAAAGCCAATAGTTAATACAAGTATAGCAATGACAAACCCTATGATCGTGCCAATGGTTTTTCCCTTATTTTCTTCCAATATTTGAATAAATTCTAAAAATTTCTCCTTAGCCACCTTCAAAACACCTCTACAAATTATTTTACAACTCTAGTTGGTGCTGTTACGTTGCTAATTTCAACTCTAACTTCACTTACCTCTACTCCTGTACATTTTTCCACATGATCCTTTACTTTATCCTGAAGTTCAATAGTTGTTTCAGGAATATTTATTTCAGGTGAAACCTCACCTTTCAAATATATAGTTAAAACTCCTTCAAAAACATCTACTGTAGTTTTAACATTTCTTATGCCTGTAAATTTGTTAGCAACTGATTCTACCAAACCTTCAACAGTTTGAGTCGAGATTTTTAGTTCTCCAAAATTTGTATGTCTAATTAAAAAAGTTTCTTTCTTAGATTTTTTATTTCCTTTAACACCAGAGATTAAAAATCTAATACTTACCAACAAAAAAGCCAGTCCTACAATTGAATATGCATAATTGCCCTTCATGGATTCCAAATATCCAGTCATACTATTTATTGACAAAAAATCAAATTGATCAAAAGGAAATAATATTAACAATATAGAAAGTACCGTAAGGCAAAAAGTATATATTGTTAAAATCAATCTATCTATGATATTCAAATTTCTCCTCCTCCTAAAAAATACTAAATTTACCCTCTGAACGTTCAGAGGGTAAATATTTATTTAACTCTAGGTTCCTCTTCTACTTTTTCTTCTTTAGGTATATTTACACCTTGAACACTAACATTTACTTCAACAACATTTAGTCCTGTCATTGTTTCAACAGCATTTTTAACATTTTCCTGTATAGATTCAGCCACTTCTGAAATTCTAGAACCGTAATTTATTACAACAAAAAGATCGATTGCACACTCTTTTTCTCCTACTTCTACTTTTACTCCCTTAGACAAACTTTTCATTCCAAGTGCTTCTGTAATACCACTGGTCACACCACCACTCATCCCTGCAACTCCATCAACCTCAGTAGCTGCTAAACCAGCTATAATGGCTACAACTTCATTAGCTATTTTTACAGAACCATATTCCATTCCTTCATTATCAATAATATCTGCCATTTTTTCCCACCTCCAATTTTATAAACTATATACGATTATTATACCAGAAGTAAGGCTAGTTTACAAACATTTCTATGGTACTTTTTAAAACTTTTGCCGAAAAATATGGATCCTCACTTTTCATGATATAGGACATAATTGCTATATCCTCTACTCCCACTTTCATAACTTTTTTTGCGTTTTTTTCATCTATGCCTCCAATAGCCACTATTGGAATAGAAACATTTTCTTTAAGTTCTTTTAAAAATTCTATTCCCCTTGGAGGTAAACCCTTTTTACATTCCGTTTCAAATATATGACCTGCTAAAATATAATCTGCTCCTAACTGTTCACATTTAACGCCTTCTTCTATACTGTGAATACTAACTCCTAAGACTCCATCATATTTATATTTATTCTCAATAAAATCTTGAAATTCACAATGAAAACCATAGGCTCCTGTTTTTTCTGCCACATCTATATTGCCATTTATAATAAGAGGAACATCATATCTGTCAGTTATAACTTTTACATATTTAGATAAAAGAAATAGTTCTTTACACTCTAAATCTTTTTCCCTAAGAATAACTCTATCTACTCCTCCAGCTAGAGCATTTTCAATGTTTTTTAAAAAATTTCCTCTAACAATATGTCTATTTGTCACTAAATATAACATATATACCACCTTTATATTTTCATCCAATTTTTAACTATAGGTTGATAGCCTCTTTCAAGTATTGCTTGTTTAACTTCATCCACACTTCTTGAATCTGATATTTCAAATTGCTCATCACCTGCATTTTCTTCTAAAGAATGGCCACCTACTTCAGTAGATACACCAGCAGACATTTTACTAATACATATAGGGATTAAATTGTCTCTCATAAATCTGCCTTCCCGTGTGGTAACAGTAGTACTTGCATAGGGTAAAAACAATCTATAAGCTAATAGTATTTGAACTAAATCTACTTCATCTACAGTTTTTATATTATTAAAATCCTTTGTACATGGTCTAATTCTAGGCACCGAAACTCCAATTTCAGCAAAAGGATATTTGTCTTGTAAATACTCTGCATGTAATCCTCCAAAAAAAGTCTCTTTTCTCCAATCATCAAGTCCCAATAACGGACCTATGGTTACAGATCTCATATTAGCTTTTAGAGCCCTTTCTGGTGCATCTAATCTAAACATATAATTTTTCTTAGGACCACTTAAATGCACTCTATCATAAACTTCTTCATCATAAGTCTCCTGATATATAGAAAGGCCATCTACTCCAGCCTGAACCATTCTTTCATAATCTTCTACAGACAAAGGATATATTTCTATGGAAATAGAATCAAAATACTTTTTTAAAACCTCTATTGCACCTAAAATATAATCTACTGAACTTCTCTTTTTATCTTCTCCAGTTAAAATTAATATGTTTTTTAAACCTGTTTCTAATATTTTTCTAGATTCTAAATCTATTTGCTCATAGGTCATACTTTTTCTTTTAATACTATTATCAAAATTATAACTACAATAGGCACATTTATTTACGCAATAATTTGCTATATACATAGGTGTAAATAATACTATGGATTTTCCAAAATGCTTTAAATGAACTTCACGAGCTTTTACCGCTATTTCTTCTAAATGCTTTCTTGCTATTGGAGAAAGAAGAGCTAAAAAATCATATTGATCCAATTTATCTTTTTCCAATATATTTAAAATATCATTATCATCTACTTCATTTAAAAAACTTTCAAAATCAAAATCTTTATATGAATTTATTACATTATAAAAACTCAATTTTTATCACCTTCGTGTAAAAATCCTAAAAGAGGAGATGATGCACAACCTGTATTTATTTGTCTACCTAATCCTGCTTTGTATGCATTTCTACCTGCCTCTATTGCTGATGAAAAGGCCTCTGCCATTTTTATTGGATCCTTAGATGTGGCTATAGCAGTATTTACAAGCACTGCTGCAGCACCCATTTCCATAGCATGACAAGCTTCTGATGGTCTTCCTATTCCTGCATCGACTACTATTGGAATATCTAATTCATCTATCATTATTTTTATTATTTCTTCAGTTCTAATTCCCCTATTTGAACCAATAGGAGAACCTAAAGGCATAACTGCTTGAGCTCCTGCTTCTATAAGTCTCTTTCCTGCTATTAAATCTGGATTCATATATGGAAGAACTACAAATCCTTCTTTAGCCAGTATCTCCGTAGCCTTTATTGTTTCTTCATTATCTGGAAGAAGATATTTATTGTCCCATACTATTTCAATTTTAATCCAATTACCACAGCCCATAGCTCTTGCCATTCTCGCAATTCTTACTGCTTCCTCTGCATCCCTAGCCCCTGAAGCATTAGGCAAAATTACACAATCCTCTGGAATAAATTCAAATATATTGTCAATTTTATCTTTTGAATCTAAATTAACTCTTCTTATAGCCATAGTAATAACTTCTGATTTGCTTTTTTCAATAACTTCAGGCAATATTCTATTGTCGCCAAATTTTCCCGTTCCAATAAAAAGCCTACTTTTTAACTCTCTACCTCCAATATTTAAAGTATCCTTATTTTTTTCCACTTTAAACTTCCTCCTCTCCAAGTATCAACCTTAATACCATATTAGCTTGATGATTAGCCACAATGGCTACTCTAGGTGCTAAAAATAAATCTTTTGTATCACAGTTAAACTCACCATCTCCTGAGATATATAAATTATCCAAAACCTTTTCTGTCTTTATTAAATTACTAGAAGAATAACCTGATATACCTGAAGCTGCAACTATTTTCTTATCTTTAAAATTCTTTAAAAAAGTATTTACAAGCATTGCCTTTTCTTCTGGATTGTCCAAAGCTTCTACAAGTATGTCCACATCTTTAAAAAGTTCTACTACATTTTCTTCGTCAATTTTTATCTTTTTTATTTTTAAAGATATTTCAGAATTAATATTTCTAATAACTTCTTCCAATGCATCCGCTTTATACATTCCAATATGTTTTAAAAAATAATATTGCCTATTTAAATTAGAAAGTTCAACTATATCAAAATCTACAAGCAGAAGCTTTCCTATGCCAATTCTTGCCAAAGAAACAGCAATATTAGATCCAAGACCTCCTAGTCCCGCTATGCCAATTTTTGCATTCTTTATTTTATCCTTTTCCATATTTTAGCCTCCCCCAACAAAGCTAACTATCTCCACTTTACTATTTTCATTTAATTCTTTGGAATAATTTTCTCTAGGTATTATTTCTCCATCAACTTCTACTACGATCTTGTTTTCTGATAAATTTAGCTTTTCTATAACTTCCTTTATAGTAATTTCTGAAAGATAGTCTTTTTTGTCACCATTTATTATCATCTCTTCACCTCCTATAAAAATAAAAAACTGTATTTCCAAAAGAAACATACAGTTTAATTCATTTTCATAATAAAATAAACAAGTCCCTTCGCTGGAATTAACCAAATCAGGTTCATAGGGTCAGGAATAAAATTCCTTTCTCAGCCTATTACATAAGCTCCCCTCTGTTTAGAGTATTCAATTTTAGCGATTAAATAAAATCATTAAATACAAAGTCTAACAAAAATTCATTAGACTTTGTATTTAAAACATATTCCTTCCTATATCTAATTTAAGCTCTTATTACTTTGCTTTCTCAGGAGTATCAGATAATAATCCGACTTTCTCCCATCCCCAATCACTAACTGTATTTAAATCCCAATAATTAACCCTATTATTAATAGCTGTTAAACCAATTCTAAAATGAGTTGGTGCTACTGGAACTTGTTCAAACATATATTCTTGCCAATCATGATAAGCTTTTAGTAGATAGTCATAATCAATTCCATCTTCTCCAATTGCATCTTCAGAGGCAATGGCAGCTAACAACTTATCATTTTCATCTGTTGCAAATCTAGGAAAGTTGAATTGGGCTTTTCTCCCATATAAGCCTGACGGATCTGGATTTGAGCCAGTAGCCCAACCTCCCATATATAAATCAATATCTTCATTATCTTTTTGAACCATATCATAGAAAGCATTCATTTCTATCAATCTACCATTTTGCAAACCAACATCTAATCCAACATCTCTCCAACATTGGATATAAAATTGAGCTAATGGTTCAGCAATATCTCCACCTGACATTGCAAGAAAATTGATCTTTAATTTATTGCCTTTTGGATCTTCCCTCATTCCATCTCCATCTACATCAAGATAGCCAGCTTCATCAAGAATTTCCTTTGCCTTTTCTGGATCATATTTATATCCTTCTTGATCAGCATTCCAGAAAGTAGCATGACCTGGGTCAATCAAAGAATTAGCAGGTATTCTTAAGTTATTGTAGAACATTTCTGCTACTTCTTCATTATTCGTAGCATATGCAATTGCTTGCCTCAACTTTACATCTGCCAACTTGGCATTTGGATTCATTACAACTTCTCCAGCTTTAGAATCCCATTTTCCTAGCTTAAACCCAATATATCCATAAGAATTTTCTATATTAGATAATAGTGTAATATTACTCAAATCTTTATACTCTTGGTAGCTATCAACATTGATTCCATCAACAACATCAAATGTTCCCGATTTCAATGCTTCTACAATAGTATCCGGATTTGCCCTTTTATAAACGATTTTATCAACTTTAGGCTTTTCTCCAAACCAATATGGATTTGGAACATATTCCACTGATTCACCTGGAACCACATTAGAAATCATAAATGGCCCACAGGATACTGGTTTCAATCTAACTTTGTCATCAGCCTCCATATCTTTCAATGGAACATCTTCCAAATAATGTTTCGGCTCAGGGTCATAAGTAAGCCCAGCGCCCCACATTATGCCTGGATAAAATTCCTTGAAAGTTACTTCAAGTGTTTTGTCATCAATTTTCTTAAGCCCTGAAATAGTATCCGCTTTGCCATCATGGTATTCTTCCATGCCTACAACATTTTGATAATCACTGTCATATCTTACCCCTGTATAGTCTTTACTTCCTATACACTCATATACAAAAATTAAATCATCAGCAGTCACTGGCTCTCCATCACACCAAGTCAAATCTTTATTGATCTTATAAGTTGCTGTCTTATTCTCCTTATTAAATTCAATATCGCAATAACCTCCGTCAACAATCTCATGATCTGGGCCAGATTTCAAAAAACTTCCACATATTGGCCCCGCCAATGTCATATCTGTAGCATTTTCAGATAAGAATGTATTAAATATACCTTCAAAAGGTGTATCTGATACTAATGCCATATTAAGAGTTCCCCCAACTGTTTCCCCATCTTTCTGGAGAAGTTTTGGATAAGGTAACTCTATTTCTCCCGTTTGTTCTTTTTTATCTTCACCTTCCTCTTGACTGGTTTCTTCTTTTGGTTTATCTTCTTTTTTCGATACCTCTGCCTTTTTCCCACAAGCTGTCAATAAAAGTGATAATACCAATACTAATGGAATAATAGTCTTCCAAACTCTTTTCATTTTTCTTTTCCCCCTTTTTTATCCTAACCTTTGCTTTGCATCTGATGCTCTTCTAACTGCTTGCCCTACATAATTTATACATAACATCATTACTAATATTAGCAATGATGCAGGCAACCATAGCCACAATTTACTTGACATTGCACCTGGAGTTCTAGCATAGGATACCAAAGTTCCTAATGAAGGCGTTGAAGGTGGTAACCCAAATCCTAAAAATGATAATCCAGTTTCAATCCCAATATTTCCAGCAAAACTTAAAATTAAATCAACAATGATAATCGAACTAATATTAGGCAAAATACCTCCAAACATAATCTTCAAATCGCTGGTTCCCATTGTCTTTGATGCATTTACATAGTCTCTTTTGCTTTCTGACAGAGCTTTGCTTCTTACTAATCTAGTCATGCCTACCCAATAAAATATGCTCATAATGAATATAAAGTGTCCCATATTATAATTGGGAATAACAACTACAAATGTTATAATAAGTAATGTAGTAGGTAGTATTGAAATAAAGTCGCATATTCTCATTATTACATTATCAACTTTTCCTCCATAATAACCTGTAATCAACCCAACAATTATGCCTATTACAGATGTCAATATTGTAACAGCAAAACCTATTAAGATAGAATTTCTACCACCTATCAACAATTGCCCTGCAATTGACCTTCCTCCAATATCTGTACCTAAAATAAAATCTTCTCCTGGTGCTTTATATTTGTTTCTTAAATCTATTTTCATAATTTTTTCTTGATCAACCACAAAAGAACCAATTAACACAATTGCAAAAATAATAATCAATATATAAAAACAAACCGTCGCCAACTTATCAACTTTAAATTCTCTCTTTATAACTTTCCAAAAAGATGGAACTTCACTAATGGTCTTTAATTCTTCTTCATCTATTTCAGAGGCAACAGTTTTTATATTGGTTTCTCCTTTGCTCATATTTGTTACCTCCTATTCTATCCTTATTCTTGGATCAACGATCGTCATAATTATATCTGACAATAAACTTCCCATTAGTGTCAAAATTCCAAACAACAAAACTAATGCATTCATTACTGCATAGTCCCTACTATTAATTGATGTAATAAACAATTCACCCATTCCTGGATAGCTAAAAATTGTCTCAATAAAAACTGAACCACTTAAAAGCCCTGTAATCGTAAATCCAAAGAATGCGGCTATTGGAAGTAATGAATTTCTAAATATATGATGAGTATAAACCTTATCTGTAGGAACCCCTTTACTTCTAGCAGTCTTTACATAATCTTGAGTCTTAGCATCAATTATCTCATTCCTTAAATATTGTATGATTCCTGTAGTACTCAAAATTGCAGCTGTAATTGCAGGCAAAATCATATGATATAACTTGTTGCCAAAATAAGAAGCTGTTCCCTTTTGAAATTCTACTTCAACAGAACCTGAAGTAGGAAACCATTTTAATCTATATCCAAATATTAACAAAAATATCAATCCTAAAACAAATGTAGGTATAGCATAGCTAATGAAATTATATATTATTACTCCCTTATCAAAACGAGAGCCCTGATATCGTCCAGAACGAATACCTAGTGGTATAGCTATTAGATATGTCAATATCAAAGTCAATAATGACAGCCATAATGTATTTTTAGCTCTCTCACCAATTAATGTAGAAACCTGTAATTTATAAGTATAGGATCTTCCAAAATCTCTATCCTTCAAAATTCTAACAATCCAATTTTTATATTGAACAGGTATAGGATCATTTAGTCCAGCTTTTTCTCTTAATTCTTCAAGTGCTACAGGATCAGTATCTGGAGTTATTAGCCCTGTAAAAGGATCCCCTGGCATCATCTTACCAAGAGTAAAGACAATTATACTCAATATAATAATCTGAGGTATCATCAACAATACTCTACGCAATACTGTTTTCCACATTTTTTAAATCCTCCTTATCCTTTATTGCAACATAATGTGTTTTGGAAATTTGAACTAAATCAAACACTTTTCCATTGCCATCATAGAATAAATCTTCTTTTTCTTGAAATTCCTGTTCAACTTTAAATCTCCTTTTGCGAATCTTTTCTCTATTTTCAGCATCAATTTCTGGAATAGCTGCAATCAATCTTTTAGTATAAATATGCTGAGGATTATTATATATATCATCCCTTGTTCCTGTTTCTACAAACCTTCCTTTATGCATTATATAAATATAATCGCACATGTGCTTTACTACACCTAAATCGTGAGATATAAAAATATAACTTAAATTAAATTTTTTTTGTATCTCTTTTAGAAAATTTAAAACCTGTGCTTGGACTGATAAATCAAGTGCAGAAACAGGCTCATCTGCAACAATAAGTTTTGGATTTAAAGATACTGCTCTTGCCACTCCTATTCTCTGTCTTTGCCCTCCTGAAAACTCATGGGGATATTTATATAAAGCATCTGGAGGCATTCCAACTATATTTAATAACATTAAAATCCTTTCTAATTCTTCTTCCTTCGTTAAATTTTCATAATTTCGAATTGGCTCAGCAATAATATCACGAATTCTTTTTTTAGGATCTAAACTTGATAAAACATCCTGAAATATCATTTGAACTTCCTTATTATATTCTGCCCTTTTCCTAAGTTTTTTTGTATTTACTGGCCTCCCATAATATAAGATTTCTCCAGACGTTGGCTTTTCTAATCCAACAATAGCTTTCCCAATTGTAGTTTTCCCAGACCCTGATTCCCCAATAAGTCCATAAGTTTTACCTTCATTAACTGAAAAAGTAACTCCATCAACTGCATAAGTGTAATCTTTTATAGTATTAAAAAAACCTCCACGAATAGGAAAATGAACTTTCAAATTATTTATTTCTAAAAAGCTCATATTAACATCCCCCTTCACCTTCAAAACGGAAATTTTTCCAACAAGTACATCTAACAAAATGATCCTTTGAAACCTCATGAAGTACAGGCTCTTCCTCATGTTCTGATTCTGAAATCCATGGAATTCTCGATGCAAATCGGCACCCTTCTCTTGGCAAATTTTTCAAAGAAGGAACCATTCCTTGAATAACATGTAGCTCTTCTCCAGGTAAATCAGATTGGGGTATTGACTGTAATAAAGATCTTGTATATGGATGAAGGGGATTACTGAAAAGTTCCCTCGCCTCAGCAAGCTCAACAAACTGCCCAGCATACATTACAGCAACTCTATCTGCCATCTGTGCAACTACGCCTAAATCGTGAGTAATAAGAATAATTCCTGCATCAACCTCATTTTGAAGTTTTGTTAGAAGATCTAATATCTGGGCCTGTATTGTAACATCTAGTGCAGTAGTCGGCTCATCTGCTATAATAATATTAGGCTTACATGAAAGTGCAATTGCAATTAAAACTCTTTGTCGCATACCACCAGATAATTGATGAGGAAATTGATTGGCTGTCCTTTCAGAATTAACAATTCCTACTTGATCTAAAAGTTGTAAAACCCTTTCATGCCTTTGATTTTTATCTAAATCAGTATGATAAATTAGTGTCTCTTCTATCTGTTTTCCAATTTTATGTAATGGATTTAATGATGCTAATGGGTCTTGAAAAATAAACCCAATCTCTTTCCCTCTAATTTCATTAAATTGTTCTTCAGAATAATTAATTACATTTTCTCCGTCATAAATTATTTCTCCACTAACTCTAGTAAAATTCTTATCATGCAATCCTACTATAGAATTAGCAATAGTACTCTTCCCACAACCAGATTCTCCAACAATTGCTAATAACTCATTTTTATATAAGGAAAAAGAAACTCCATCAACTGCATCAAAATATTCATTTCCAAATCTAAAAGCAGTGTGTAAATCTTTAACTTCTAATATCTTTTCACTTTTCATCTTCAATTTCCTTTCTTGATATATTCATCATTACCATATTATGAAAAATACTAACTCGCTGTAATATTCTTATATAAACATATGTTACACCTTCATATTGTCATTCACCTCCTGATTCTATATTTCACTTTATAAATTTAAAATTATTCATAAATATAGCACACAAATCAAATACTAAAATAGAATATACTCTATATAGAGCAGCATTCTTACTCTGTATTATGCGCTTCAAACTATATATTTTACATAATACAAAGTAAGAACTACGCTATACTCATATTGGGGGAGTATAATTAGCGTAAATTTTAACATATACTACATGCTCTATATATAATCAAAAATTTCTATTTATCAAAATTTTTACTAAATTTAAATTTTAGGATGATAGTTTAACATTGCATTAAAAAGATATGCTAAAATTAACTATTTCTCCAATACCATAAATATATATTTTTCTTTTATTTATTAGTAGTAAAAATATCTTCTATAGGTATATCTAAAGCTTGAACTAATTTAACAAGATTTTCATAAGATGGTCTACTTCTATTAGCTTCTATATCTCCAATAAATCCAGTAGATATGCTAGTTGTTTGTGACAACTCCCTAATAGTAATTCCTTTTTTAATTCTATATTTTTTTATAGTTTGTCCAAGCTTTATTTTCTCCATTATATTTCCTCCTTATAGATTTACATATTTAGCGTATATTATATACGTACATATTGCAAGAAAGGTGTACGTATATATATTCCACTTTTCCTATTTTATCTCTTTATATCTTTCTTTTTCTTCTATTTACTT
>NZ_FQXR01000008.1 GCF_900130025.1 Sporanaerobacter acetigenes DSM 13106
TTTTGTGTGAATCGCTTAGTTGGAGCCGTTGGTGCTGTCAGTAAGTTCTTTAAGTTAATAAAATTAAAATGGCGGCATAGCCAAGTGGTAAGGCAGAGGTCTGCAAAACCTTTACCCCCAGTTCAAATCTGGGTGCCGCCTCCATATAAGTACCTATAGCTCAACTGGATAGAGTGTCTGACTACGAATCAGGAGGTTCAGGGTTCGAGTCCCTGTAGGTACACCATATAAGACCTTGTAATCTAAATGATTACAAGGTCTTTTATTTATTTAACTAACCTTCGTTCCACAATTTTTTTTCATTTTTTTCCGAAATATAATTTAAACAGATGTTATCATAAATGATGGTTGTATGTATAAACAATAAAAATAATATATATATTATTTTTAAAATATTATGAACATATTGACAATTAAAAAAAATATACATATACTTTATATAAAGATGGATAATATTGCATGATTATTTTTTACTAACTCTAATATCACTAAAAATTTTAATGAGAAAGGGGTAAAAAATTATGAAGAAAAATATAGTGATAGTAATGATTTGTTTGTTGTTACCAATAATGGAGATATGGGGTCATGCAGAAAATATTAATTCCGATGATATTGAGCTTCAATATCATGCTTCATGTGAAGATTCCCCTGATGGTTTACACCTAATGAGTTTGGTTGGTAGAGGATTTTTATATCAAGAAGATGGAAGTGGCAAAATACAGAAAAAGTTAATTGAAAATGGTAACACTTTTAGGTGTGAATATTGTGGGCATTACCTTATATGTACTGGTAGACCACAATTAGGATGGTCAGTAGCAGATTATTTAACAGGTGGGGATATGTATTTTAAAGGCATGTTGTATAATAGCATATTTGAATTTAGAACAGATCGTTCTACAACTTATTATACATCTGACAACACTATAGAAGGATATAGATTTAAATAATAAAAATTCATAATAAGAGGTGTATATTTTGAGAAAAATTAGATATGTTTTAATGGTATGCCTAGTAATATCATTAATTTTAGTTGGATGTAAAAGCAATAGTTCACATAAAGAAGAAATGGTAAAAATAGATGCAACTATAGAATCATATTTTAAAAATTACTATAGCATAGATGATTATAAAATATTAGATAACAATGATGAATCATATAAAAAAGAAATTGATTTAGTCGAGAGCATAAAAGAGTATACTACAGAAGAATTTTATGATAAGCTTAAACTAAAAGGAGGAAGTGGAACTGTAGTAGATACAGCAAAAGGTAAAAAAAGAAATATAAAAGTTGAGAACATTGAATATGAAATAAAAAAACCTGAAGATATTAAGGAATTAAAGGATGAGATAACTTTACAATATACAGCAGACTTTAAATTTTATGATGGGGATAAAGAAGATGTGCTTAAAAAAGAAGGCCAAATACGACTTAAAAAAGTTAATGGAGAATGGAAAGTAGATTATGAACCAGGCTATATACCATATTATATGTTTGAAAAAATAAAATGAGTATTATGATATTAGGGTTAGTATTGATATATTTTAAAGACTATGGGTATAGTCTTTATTTTTTTAAAATTATATAATATAGATAATAAGCAAATATAAAGTTTTGTTTCATAATAAAATATAAGTTTAGAAAGGATGTAGTGGTTTATGTATAAAATTGATGAAACTATCATAAAATTAGTGAAAGGTGATATAACTAAAATTGAGGTTGATGCTATAGTCAATGCTGCAAATAATACATTACTTGGTGGAGGAGGAGTAGATGGAGCAATTCATAGAAGAGGAGGTTCAGAGATACTTGAGCAGTGTAAAAAAATTGGAGGGTGTCCTACTGGAGAAGCTAGAATAACAACTGCAGGCAAAATGCCTAGTAAATATGTCATACATACTGTAGGACCAATTTATAGAGGTGGAAAAAATAGAGAAGAGGAATTGCTTTACAATGCTTATTACAATTCACTTCTTCTTGCAAAAGAGTACAATTTGAAAACTATAGCTTTCCCATCAATTTCAACTGGTGCATATGGATACCCTATTGATAGTGCGTCAGATATAGCTATAAAAGCAGTATTAGATTTTATTGAAAAAGAAAGTTTTATAGAAAAGATTGCATTTGTACTTTTCAATGATTCGGATTATAGAATTTATGAAAACAAATTGAATAAATTGGGATTAGAAGGGAGTTGTTAATTTTATGTAAACTTATCTTTACTTATTGACTTTTCATTGGATATAAGATACTATTTTAATGTATTTACTAAAATTTAAATAAAGGAAGTGTTTGAAATTTTCGCAAATACTCATAAAATAATAGCAAACAATATTTATGATAATGTTTATGAAAATTATGATATTAAATTAGATAAAGATAGTTTACTATGGGGTTCAGTAGCACCAGATGTATTGCCTCAGTTAAAAATTCACAGACACTATCAAAAAGAGAGCTTAGACTATGTAGTAAATGAAATAGTGAAATTAATTTTTTTAGGTAGATATTTAGATATTAGCAAAGATCCCATTACAATGAAGTATTTCAGCAAAAAAATAGGTATAATTTCACATTTTTTAAGTGACTTTGTATGTCTTCCACATGCGGAAAGATGGACTTTTACTGATAGTATGTTTAAACATATATCTTATGAGTCCAAACTTAATGAGTATGCAAGAGAATATAGATTTAAAGAAAATGTTATTTTAGTTGATGATATTGATATTTTTCAAGATAAAAAGATAAATCTTAAAAAACTAGCTAAGTTATACATTGAAGATGTAGTTAAAGAATATTCTTTTAAAAAAGGATTTGAAAGTGATCTTAACTATTCTTTTTCACTATGCCAAAACTTATCTTGTTTTATAATTGATACTATAAATATTTATAGTGAGGCTACAAAAAGAAAATTTGCATTTGAATTTTAATGTTTTTTGTAAAAATAACACAACTATGACAATTCTTTGACAATTGGATATATAGGGTTGCATAGAGAAATCAATAGGCTATGAATGCGAAAACCAAGCGATTAGCTTTTCCTTCTATGTGTAAAATATCCAAGGTACTAAAGATATTGAAATTATCAGCCTTTGAATGAGGAAGCTAAATACTTCTATAATTGGTTGTAGTTCACGAATTCTAATGTTTTATTTAAGATAAATTTTTTAAACCACAAATGAGATGTCATATGTCCTGATGGTAATTTATATCTTTTGGGTTTATTCATTTTGTTCCACAAGTCCTTAGATGATTTTTGTGGAATGAAGGGATCAAATATAGCACTAAACATCAATATTTTATTTGGATTTAAGTCCTTAGCAAATAATGAAGGATCATATCTAAAACAACTGGGTAAATTCTCTAAATCTTCAATGCACGAGAAACTTCTAGCACTTATATCGAATTTTTTGTGTAGTTCATGGCATCTTTCTATATTGCAGCTATCTTCATCTTCATATCTAATTCTTAGTACTTTAGTTGCAATACTTTTCCAAGTTATATATTCGAAATTTCCACCAGTTACTACAAGTATTCCTTTATCTATACGCTTATCTAATGCCAATGAGATAGTGCTTATCATTCCACCAAAACTAAATCCCATTATGTGGATTTTTTTCATGCCGAGATTTTCTAAATAATCTACGCAAGTTAGTGTATCTACTACTGATTGATAAAATCTTTTTTCAATATCTGAAGCTGTACCTGATAAAAATGAAATGTTTTCATTTTGTGGCATCCTATCTAAATGATATGGAAGAACTAGCATCATAGTTGTATATCCTGATTTAGATAAATTTATAGGATAATATTTTAGGTATTCAAAATTTCTATGACCTAATCCATGGACGAACACTAGGCTTTCATTAGATTTACCTTGAAATAAAAGTGCTTTCCCATTGTCTACATTTTTATCATTTGAACTAAAAGCACTATTCCAAGAAATTTCTTTATGATCACATTTATCTATAGTTTCAAAAGTTACATTTTTTCTAGAAATATTATACAATATTATCAGTCCTTTCTTATAGTTATAGGAAAGTTCTAGCTTTTCTTAATGTAAAACTTCCCCAAATGGGTTTCGATAGACTCTCTCGATTGTCAAAATGTTTTTATTGGAAGTCTTTTTTATTATATAGGGTTATTCTACAAAATCATCAGAAATCCTTTATTGAAAAAGATATTGATTAGTATTGGAATACAAAATATAATGTACATAGATAGACTAAAATAGGAGGCTAAAACATGAAAAAAATTAGTAATATCAAATTTATTTTAATTGTTGCAATTTTAGCAGCATTGATACTCTCAGCTTGTCAATATGATTTAGAAGATGCTATTAATGATAATTTGGAACAAAAAGGAGATTTAATTGTACATTTTATAGATGTAGGGCAAGGAGATAGTATATTTATACAATTGCCCAATGGAGAAACATCTTTAATAGATGGTGGAACTAGAGCTAGTGGAGAAAATATTGTAAAATATTTAAAGGAACAGAATGTAGAGAAAATTGACTATCTTATAGCAACACATCCTCATGAAGATCATATAGGAGGATTGCCTAAAGTAGTTAAAAACTTTGAAATAGGGAAAATATATATGCCTGATGCAACTGCAAATACTAATATCTTTCAAGAATTGTTGAAGGAAATCAAAAATAAAGATAAGAAGGTTAGTATTGCTAAAGGCGGAGATATAATATTAAATGACTCAGGTGTTAAATATGAAATATTGGCACCTAATGGTGAAAAATATGGGGAAACAAACGATTATTCAGTAGTTACTAAATTGACTTATAAAGGCAATTCTTTTTTATTTACAGGAGATGCTGAAAAAACTAGTGAAAACGAGATGATGGATAAAGGATACAATTTAAAATCAGATGTTTTAAAAATTGGCCATCACGGAGGCAGTACTTCTACTTCAAATGAATTTTTGTTAAAGGTAAGTCCAAAATATGGGGTTATCAGCTTAGGTAAGGACAATACATATGGTCATCCTCATAAAGAGACTATTGCAAGGCTCAATGAACAAAATGTGACAGTTCTTAGGACTGATGAGCTAGGGACTATAGTTATGAATTCTGATGGAAAAAATATAAACGTAAATAAAGAAATAAAAGGAGAAAATACTGAGAGTGAAACACAAAATATAAAAAAATATTATATAGGTAATATAAACACTAAAGTGTATCACTCTCCAGATTGTAATTATTTGCCTAAAGAAGAAAATCAAATAATATTAAAGTCAAAGAAAGAAGCGGAAGATAAGGGTTTTAGGCCACATGACAAATGTATAAAATAAGGAGGAATACATTATGAAGGGTGTAGTGGATAGAATTGAAGGAGAATATGTTGTTTTAGAAGTAGAAGATAAGATATTAAATTTTAAAATCAATTTATTTCCACCTGATATTGAAGAGGGAGATGTAGTTGAAGAAAAGAATGGACAATTTTTTATTTTAAAAGAGGAGACATATATAAGAAAAGAGAGTATTGAAAAAATGTTTAGAGACTTGCTAGAATGAGGTGGTACTAATAAAAAAGACTGTTGACAACACTTCAACTATTTAGTACAATACAGTATAAATCAAATAATTAAAAACTAAGAAGAGAAGATTAGTCTATAAGTGGAGTTGTAGAGAGTCGGTAATGGTGGAAATCCGATACAAAACTATAGCTGAAGAACATCTCTGAGTTTCTAATCGAAATTTTAAAAAAAGAGTAGGTTTAGACGGTTCTGACCCGTTAAAAATCAGACAGTATCGAGAAATCTGTACTGGTTGAAAGAGTATTGTTAAGCAAGGTGGTACCACGGAAGATAGCCTTTCGTCCTTTTGGATGAAGGGCTTTTTTATTTAAAGGAGGAATTGAAATGAAAAATGTTTTAGATGTAAAAGAAACACAAATTGCAATTAAAAAATTGAAAGACTTTTTTGAGAATACTCTGGCAAAAAAATTAAATCTTGTTAGGGTTTCTGCTCCATTATTTGTAAGGCCTGAATCAGGATTAAATGATAATTTAAGTGGAAAAGAAGAACCAGTATCATTTACAATGAGAAATTATGAAGAAAAAGTAGAAATAGTTCAATCTCTTGCAAAATGGAAGAGAATGGCTCTAAAATGGTATGATTTTAAAGTAGGCGAAGGATTATATACAGATATGAATGCTATACGACCAAGCGAGAAATTGGATAATATACATTCTATATATGTAGATCAATGGGATTGGGAGAAAACTATTTCTAAAAGTGATAGAAATGAAGAATATTTAAAGCGGGTTGTTGAAGATATCTATGAAGTTTTTTTAGAAACAGAAAAATATATAAATAAATTATATCCATTTTTAACTCATAAACTGCCTGATAAAATTACTTTTATTACATCTCAAGAATTGGAAGATATGTATCCTAAAGAAGATTGTAAAAAGAGGGAACATAATATTTGCAAAGAAAAAGGTGCAGTATTTTTGATGAAGATTGGGGAAAATTTAAAATCCGGTAAACCTCATGATGGGCGAGCACCGGATTATGATGATTGGGAGTTAAATGGTGATATTTTATTTTGGGATGATGTTTTAAATCAAGCATTGGAATTATCAAGTATGGGTATTAGAGTTGATAGTATTGCATTGATGAAACAATTGAAATACACAAATTCTGAGGAACGTTTAAAATTAAAATATCATAAATTGTTAGCACAGGATAAATTACCGTTTTCTATAGGGGGAGGTATTGGACAATCAAGAATTTGCATGTATTTTTTAGAAAAACAACATATTGGAGAAGTACAAGCTTCTGTTTGGACAGAAGACATTGTAAATAAATGTATAAACGAGAATATATTTTTACTTTAGGCGATATTTGTAGTAAAATGTAATTAAAAAGGTAGGGGGTTAGAACTGAATTGAAAGGAAAATTGAAAATAGTCTATATGATATTGGGAATAGGAATAGGAATTATTTTAACCAGTTTTGTTTTTGCCATGAAACCAAATGTCAAGTACAAAGAATATACAAATGAAGAAATAATGGATAGAGCTAAAGAATTGGGCATGGTATCAGTCAAAGAGAATATAAATGTAGATGATGTTAGAGAGAATCTCAAAGAGGATATTG
The DNA here is from genome assembly GCF_900130025.1 of Sporanaerobacter acetigenes DSM 13106. Classification (NCBI taxonomy): domain Bacteria; kingdom Bacillati; phylum Bacillota; class Tissierellia; order Tissierellales; family Sporanaerobacteraceae; genus Sporanaerobacter; species Sporanaerobacter acetigenes. The sequence continues at coordinate 7,115 of NZ_FQXR01000008.1, forward strand.
AGCTAGAGAACAATAGTGAAATTACTATAAAAATTGGAAACAATGAAACTTTGTCTAAAATAGCGGACGGATTATTTGAAAGTGAAATAATAGATGATAAAGGTGAATTTATACAATTTGTTAAAGATAAAGGAATGGAAACTAAACTTAGGCCAGGTACTTATAGTTTGAAAAAGAATATGAGTTATACAAGTATTATAAAGATACTTACAAAGACTAAATAGGAATATTATATTTTTCCTATTTAGTTTTTTGTTTGATAAATTTCTACAAACTTTGTTTTTTTAAATAAAAAAATTATGTTTTTTTACCAATTTCGAAAATTATGTAGTATAATAATATGTACGTTAAAAAAGATATTTATTTAACTGAAAAAAGGGGTTTAAACTCTCGTTTTTTTGGCAACAATTGCTAGGGGAGGGATATTTTATGGCTACATCAACGGTAAATCTTTGGAAAATGTATGAAGGATTAAAATACAATTTTTTGTTTAATAATGACATAAATTCCATACATATCCTCCTTAATTTGTATGATCTAGAAGAAAATATAAATAATATATGTCCGAAATATACATGTATAAAAGATGTAAAAAGGGGAATTAAATATTTATTAAGATATAGAGAAGACAAAGATTTAGTGACTAATAAAATTGTTTATTTAATACATGAAGATGTAGATAGACTGGAATTATGTTTTTATTTAGAAGGTTATAAATATGGTTATTATAATAATAAATGGGTAAATATATTAGAGGAGAAGACCCTTAATTATTATACTATAGAAGAAATTTATAATAAAAAATATTTATTTCAATATAATATAAATGTAGAGGACATAAAGATTATAAAGAATAAATTTGATTTAGAGATTGATTATTTAGAGGATAAATGTAAATACATAGAAGGATTAACAGATTATTTTTCTGACCAGATTATAAAAAACAAGATATACAAATTAAACGATTATATAGATAGACAGTTGAAAATGGACTTTAATTCTTATTCAAGTATAAAAGAAGAAGGGAGTAGGTTTTCACAAGATGAGTTGAATAAACTTTACAACTTAATTGTTAAATATTTATATAAAAATGTAATTCAAATATATAAAAATGCAAGTTGGTATGGTTTAAATGATAAAGTTTTAAACAGATATTCATAATTTTGAAGGAATTTTGGGATGAGTATTGAATAATATCTAATATCATGAAAGGGGGCTTTATAAATGTATGTAAGAAATCATATGTTAGCAAAAAATAAGTTGACAACAGTTGATGTCAATGAAAGTATTGGAAGTGCTTTGGAAAAAATCGGGAAGGGGGATTTTTTATCTTTACCTGTATTTGACGGAGTAGAATTTAAAGGAATTCTGATGAAAGAAGGAATTTATAGGCATTATTTTGAAACTGGTTGTATGGATAAAGCTAAATTTTTAAATGAAGTTAAAGTCAAAGATTTGTATATAGATAAATATAAATCTATACTTGACAGTGAATTGATTGAGAATGCTTCATATTTATTAAATGAATTTAGAACACCATTTTTGCCGGTGTTTGATTCAAATAACAATTTCGTAGGTATTTTGACTCACACTGCTATTTTTGATGCTTTTTCAGAGATATTTGGTCTTGGAAAAGGCACTAGAATTATGGTGAATTTGTTTGATATACCTGGTCAAATTGCAAAGCTAACAGAAGTTATAAGAAGAGAAAATGTGAATATCATGAACTTAGCGGTAATGGATGCTAAAGTATTAGATGTATATAAAGTAGTCATAAGGGTTGATTCAGAAGATGTAGAAGATTTAGTCGATAAGATAGAAAAATCAGGATTCAAGATTGCAGGTATAGTTAAATAAAATAAAAATGTATAAATATTTTTAAATTGGCAAAAATATCCCTCTAGATAGTATTGGAGGGATATTTTATGAAAAGGAGATATATATTTCTCGTTTTTATAGTGTGTTTAACTATGTTTTTAATAAGTTTCTATTATGGCTATCGTTTTACTGGTAAAAATATAAATAAGAGGCCTGATGTTCGCAATGAGTGGATATTTGAAAACTCAATAGATAAATCTAATGATTTAGAGATAGTAAAAGAAGATATGAGGGTTTCACCAAATACTATTGTAGAAAAAAATATATATTATACACAATGCAATCATACCTTGAAAGATAAATCCAAAGCTGATGGGAAAATAATAAATATGACGGAAAAGGAATATAAAGATTATATGAATAAAAACTATCCAAGTGTGGATATAGTTTCTTTTTCTGTGGAAAATATTGTGTTAAGAGAAGAACGAAATTATCTTTGCCCAAATCATTATATAATTGGTGAGTCAGATGGGAAAATAGCTATATTTAAAATAGGCGACAATGGAGAAAAAATATTGAGTAAGGTCTATAAAGATTATCCACTGTCTTTACTTAAAGAAATTGATCAAAAAAAGCTAAAGGAAGGGATAGTTATTGACAGTGAAGAGGAACTTTCTGATGTTTTAGAAAATTTTATTAGTTGATTAAAAAGACTAAGTTGGTTTAGCTGGCTTAGTCTTTTTAATTAAATATGTTAAAATAGAATGAGAAAACTTTTGAAAGGAGACAAATATGATTATTTTAGGAATAGACCCAGGAATAGCTATTGTAGGATATGGGCTCATAGAATGCAAAGGAAATAAATTTAATGCTATAGAATATGGAGCAATAACTACAGATTCAAAATGCCCTTTTCCTTATAGAATAAAAACAATATATGAAGAGATGATATCGTTGATAGACAAATATAATCCTACAGATTTAGCTGTAGAGGAGTTGTTTTTTAATAAGAATGTGAAGACGGCCATAAAAGTTGGACAAGCAAGGGGGGTGGAAATACTAGCTGCAGTCAACAAAGGAGTAAATATATATGAATATACACCTTTACAGATAAAACAGGGAGTAGTAGGCTATGGTAGAGCAGATAAAAAACAAGTTCAAGAGATGGTTAAGATGCTACTTAATTTGAAAGATATACCTAAACCAGATGATGTTGCAGATGCACTAGCAGTAGCACTATGTCATGGAAGTAGTTTGAAATTCAAAGAAATGTTTAGAATGAGATGATAGGGGTGTTTTTATGTATGATTATATACTGGGAGAAGTAGTAGAAATAAGGGAAGATTATTTGGTTCTTGACAATAATGGAATTGGATATAAAATATATACATCTAAAAATTCTCTATCAACTTTAGTTGATAAGGAACGTGTAAAAATATATATATATTTCAATTTAAGAGAAGATGGCATATTTCTTTATGGATTTTTAACTAAAGAAGAGTTAAATATGTTTGAATTGTTACTTTTGGTGTCTAAAATAGGACCTAAGATAGGAATAGGTATACTTTCTACATTGAGTCCAAATGAAATTAAATTAGCCATAATTAATAATGATGTAGATTCTCTATGTAAGGCACCGGGAATTGGAAAGAAAACTGCAAATAGAATAATACTTGAATTAAAAGATAGAATAGATGATAATATAAATATTGACGATACTTTAGATTTTATAGATGATACTAATGTAGAAGAAGCTATACGTGCATTATGTGCATTAGGATATACAAAGAAGGAAATAGATGAAGTGATTTGTAAAATAGATATAAAAGACTTGACGACAGAAGATATAATAAAATCTGTTTTGAAAAGAATGTCTAAATAAAAAGGAAAGGTATTGATATTATGAATGATGTTGAGAATAGGATTGTTGCTGGGTCTTTGAGAGTGGAAGATGCAGAAAATGATATTTCATTGAGGCCAAAGTGGATAGATGAATATATTGGACAAGATAAAGTAAAACGTAAGCTAAATATTTTTATAAGAGCTGCAAAGGAAAGAAGAGAACCACTAGATCATGTTCTTCTATATGGTCCTCCAGGATTGGGTAAAACTACATTGGCAAATATTATTGCCAATGAAATGGGGGTTAATATAAGAGTTACTTCAGGTCCTGCAATTGAAAGGCCAGGAGATTTAGCTAGCATTTTAACCAATTTAGCAGAAGATGATGTTTTATTCATAGATGAAATACATAGACTAAATAGAAGTGTAGAAGAAATATTGTATCCTGCTATGGAGGATTTTGCATTAGATATAATCATAGGCAAAGGTCCCAGTGCAAGATCTGTACGACTAGACTTGTCAAAGTTTACATTAATAGGTGCTACCACAAGAGCAGGCTTATTGACGTCTCCTCTTAGAGATAGATTTGGGGTTATATTAAACCTTGATTTATATGATATGGAAGATTTAATGAAAATAATTGAGAGATCAGCTGGAATTTTAAATATAAAAATTGAAAGTAAGGGTGCTTTAGAAATTGCAAAACGCTCTAGGGGTACTCCACGAATTGCTAATAGACTCTTAAAAAGAGTTAGGGATTATGCTCAAGTGGTAGAAGATGGAATTATAACTGAAGAGGTTGCTAAAAGTGCCCTTAAGATGTTGGAAATAGATGAGTTAGGGTTGGACAATGTGGATAAGAAAATAATTTTAACCATGATCGAAAATTTTTGTGGGGGACCAGTGGGATTAGATACTATTTCTGCAGCTACAGGAGAAGAAAAAACTACTATAGAAGATGTCTATGAGCCTTATTTGCTGCAAATAGGATTTATCAATAGAACTCCTAGGGGTAGAATAGTTACAAAAAAGGCTTATGCTCACTTCAATATTCCTTATGATGAAGAATAGAGGTGTAGAATGTGGATTTTATGGGAAGAACATTGATAACAATTGGAGTAGTTTTATTAATTATAGGTGGAATCATGATATTGGGGGAAAAAGTTGGGCTCGGGAAGTTGCCAGGAGATATTTTTATTCAAAAAGGTAATTTTACTTTTTTCTTTCCTATTGTATCTTCAATTGTTATAAGTTTAATACTTACTTTAATATTAAATTTATTTAGAAGATAAGAGGAGATGTATTTATTTGAAGAAAATACTGTTCTTTTTAATGGTATTGCTACTTGTTATTAATATTAATTGTACAAGTTCTTATGCAAAAGATATGTACAATGATGAATATATAAAGGTAAAATTACAAAGACCTATTAAATCAAATAATTGTATAAGTTTAAAAAGTGAAAATGGGTTTGTTATTTCTTCTTTTGATGGTTATTTAAAAGAGATGGACAAGCTTATAGTAAATGAGATAATCTTAACCTTAGGAGATAATGATAGCATTTCTATAAAAGATAAAAACGATTATATATTGTATTCCTTTGGCAATAATGATAATATATATATCTCTTCTATAGATGAATTTGAACCAATTGTTAAAGTTGAAAATGATAGCTATAGAGACTATTTAACTTTTGTACGAAATGAAAATAAAATAGATGTTATAAATTATGTTTCTCTTAATCACTATTTATATGGTGTGGTTTCCAGAGAGATGCCTTCAACTTTTCCGTTAGAATCATTAAAAGCTCAAGCGATAGCATCCAGAACTTTTGCACTTAAGAATATGAATAAACATATAAAAGAGGGCTATAATTTATGTGATTCTACTGATTGTCAAGTATATGGTGGATATGATAGTGAAACTGAAATAACAAATAGAGCTGTTGACGAGACTAGTGGTATAGTATTAAAATATAACAATGAGCTTATAGAGGCAAGTTACCATTCCAACAGTGGTGGGTATACAGAAGATAGTTCTAATGTATGGGGAACATCGTATCCATACTTAAGGGCTGTGGAAGATGAGTTCTCAATAGGTTTACCCAATAGCAATTGGCAGATAATATTGTCTAGTAGTGATATTCGAAATAAGCTTTTAAAAAATAATATCAATATAGGAGATATAATATCATTAAATTCTATTGAAATATCGGAGAATGGAAGAGTTGTTAAACTAAAGATTGTTGGGACAAAGGGTGAAATTGTATTAGAAAAGGATAAGATAAGACAAGTATTTGGGTATAGCGATATTAAAAGTAATTGGTTTGATATAAGAAAAATTGATGGAAACAATTTAGATAATGTTATAGAAGAAGTATATGTTATGGATGCAATAAAAACGGTTAAAATAAAATTAAATGATTCCTATGCTACTAGTGGAGAAAAGGCAAAAATTTTTTCTAATAGAGAGGGTTTTAAGAGAATTGTTACTGATAAAGGAATCGAAGATATAAATAAAGCTCAAGCTTTAAATGGTAGCCCACAATTTGTCATAGAAGGAAAGGGTTATGGTCATGGTGTTGGAATGAGCCAGTGGGGAGCTAAAAAAATGGGAGAACTAGGATATACCCATGATGAAATCCTTAAGCATTATTATAGTGGAGTAGAGTTGACTACATTGTATTAGTAAAGGATGATTATATGAGAAAAGAAGACTTTTATTATGATTTGCCTGAAGAATTGATTGCACAACATCCTATTTTAAATAGAGAAGATTCAAGGCTTATGGTTTTAGATAAAGCTACGGGTTCTGTTGAACATAGATATTTTAGGGATATAATTGACTATTTAAATGAAGGAGATTGTTTAGTTTTAAACGATACTAGAGTTATTCCGGCAAGATTGTTTGGCAGTAGAAAAGGAAAAGATGAGAGTATAGAGTTTTTGTTGTTAAAGAAGATAGATAAAAACAGATGGGAAACCTTGGTTAAGCCTGGAAAGAAGGCAAGGCCAGGAGCTAAAGTGATATTTGGAGATGGAGAACTTGAAGGTAATGTGTTATCAACTGGAGAGGATGGAACTAGAATTGTAGAGTTTGAGTATGAGGGTATTTTTGAAGAAATACTAGATAAACTTGGAGAAATGCCGCTACCTCCATATATAAAAGAAAAATTAGAAGATAAAGAGAGATATCAAACAGTATATTCAAAAAAAGAGGGTTCAGCAGCTGCACCTACTGCAGGGCTTCATTTTACAAAAGAGTTATTACAAAAAATTGAAAATAAAGGAATTAAGATTGTTTATCTAACACTGCATGTAGGACTTGGAACATTCAGACCTGTAAAAGAGGAAAATATAGAGGATCATCATATGCACTCCGAATATTTTGAATTGTCCAAAGAGGCAGCAGAAATTATAAATAATACGAAAAAAAGTGGAGGAAGAGTTATTGCAGTAGGAACTACTTCTACAAGAACTTTAGAGTCTATATGGGCACAAGAAAATTTAGTTGTTCCTAAAAGTGGCTGGACAGATATATTTATATACCCAGGGTATAAATTTAAAGTAGTTGATTGCCTTATTACTAATTTTCATTTGCCAGAGTCAACATTGATAATGCTTGTAAGTGCATTGGCGGGTAGAGAAAAAATTCTAAATTCTTATGATATTGCTGTAAAAGAAAAATATAGATTTTTTAGTTTTGGAGATGCAATGTTTATTAAATAAGGAGGAACACTATGGCTGTAAGATTTGAACTACTAAAAGAATCTAGTGAATGTAATGCAAGGCTTGGGAAACTCTATACACCACATGGTGTTATTGAAACCCCAATATTTATGCCTGTTGGTACCAGAGCTACTGTGAAGGCCATGACGCCCGAGGAAGTAAAAGATTTAGGAGCTCAAATAATACTTTCTAATACTTATCATTTGTATTTAAAACCAGGTCATAAACTTATTGAGGAAGCAGGCGGTTTACATAAATTTATGAATTGGGATAAGCCAATACTTACAGATAGTGGAGGTTTTCAAGTTTTTAGTTTAGGAAAATTGAGAAAAATTTCTGAAGAAGGGGTGGAATTTAGATCTCATATAGATGGTTCAAAACATTTTATAAGTCCAGAGAAATCCATAGAGATACAAAACTCACTAGGTTCTGATATAATGATGGCTTTAGATGAGTGTACACCTTATCCTAGCGATTATGAATATACAAAAGAATCTTTGGAAAGGACTACAAGATGGGCTAAAAGGTGCAAAGAATATCATAAAGATTGGGATCGACAAGCTCTTTTTGGAATAGTACAAGGTGGAATGTATAAGGATTTGAGAGAGCAAAGTATAAAAGAAATTACAGATTTAGATTTGCCGGGATATGCTATTGGAGGTTTGAGTGTAGGGGAACCAAAGGAACTTTATAGAGATATGTTGAGCTTTACAGCTCCAAAGTTGCCTAAAAATAAGGCAAGGTATTTAATGGGAGTTGGAAGCCCTGATTATTTATTTGATGCAGTGATTAGTGGTATAGATATGGCAGATTGTGTATTGCCAACAAGAATTGCAAGAAATGGAACAGTCCTAACTAGTCACGGCAAATTAGTTATAAAGAATGCTGAGTATAAGAGGGATTTTGGAAAATTAGATCCTGAATGTGACTGTTATACTTGCAAGAATTATTCTAGGGCATATATAAGACATCTTTTTAATGTAGATGAGATATTAGCTGCTAGATTAGCTACCATTCACAATTTATATTTTTTGATAAAGCTTATGGAAAACATAAGAACTGCAATCAAAGAAGATAGATTGTTGGAATATAGGGAACAATTTTATAAAAAATATGGATATATTTAATAAAATTAAGAAGGATTTATTATATTTTTATTGAATAATAAAATAGAACAAAGGAGGGAAAGATTTTGACAGCACAACAAATGCAAAGTCTAATTTTACCAATAGCGTTTTTAGTGATTTTTTATTTTCTAGCCATAAGACCTCAACAAAAAAAGGAAAAAGAAATAAGACAGATGAGGGAGAGCTTAAGTAATGGTGATGAGATAATTACCATTGGAGGAATTTATGGGAAAATAGTAAAGGTAAAAGAAGATATTTTGACAATTGAAGTAGGTTCTGACAAGACAAAGTTAGATATTACCAAGTGGGCAGTTGGTAGTGTTATTAACAAGAAAGAAACAAAAAAAGGCACAGAAAAAAACGACAAAGAAGAAACAAAAAACGATTCAAATGAAAAAGATGACAAATAATTTTTTAAAAAAGGCTTCCTTGATTTTTAATGTTTTCATTGGAAGCTTTTTTTATTGTTTGTATTTTGTAATAAATTTCACTATTTCGAAATAAACATTCATTATAGAGTGTAGGAGGTGAAATTTATGGAAATCAAAAAAACTGATTATATACGTTATATTCTCAAGGGTTTAGCTGTTTCTTATATAATTACATTTGCTATGATTTTAATAATATCATTGCTATTAACTTATACATCACTTAAAGAAAGTACTATTCCTATAATAAATACTATAGCAATGATAGGGAGTATTGTCTGTGGTTCTATATATTTAACTTTAAATACAGGAGAAAAAGGCTGGCTAAATGGAATGTTAATTGGGTTTTTATATTTTTTGATACTTTTAATTTTAAATAAGACTTTTATAAAAACTTTTAGTTTTAATACCTACTCATTTTCTAAATTGATGATCTCTTTAGTCACAGGTATAATTGGAGGCATGATTGGTATCAATTTAAAATAGAACTTTAAATATGAGCTGTTTTATGGTATAATTTATGAAGTATAAATTCAACAAAAAAGGAGGCCTTTTAGAATGAAGCACATTAAAACTATTGGAGGAAGAAATTTAAAAGAAACAATAGCTAAAGGTGGATGCGGAGAATGCCAAACTTCTTGCCAATCAGCTTGTAAGACTTCTTGTACTGTTGGAAACCAAAAGTGCGAGAACAAATAGGACGATAAAAAGGTGGTGGTTAAATCCACTACTTTTTAATTTATACTTTCTTTTTTAGAGGAAAAGTAGTAGGAGGAATTTTATGTTAGATACAAAAAAAATCCACAAATTTTATTTAAATAATAAATATATTGTACTTGATGTAAATAGTGGTGCTGTACATGTAGTTGATAAAATAGCTTACGATTTAATTGATTTTTGCGAAGATACAAGTTTAGAGGATATAGAAAATATATTTAAGGACAAGTATTCTAAAAATGATATTTATGAAGCCTATGATGAAATAGTCAAGCTAAAAGAAGAAGGGCTTCTTTTTTCAGAAGGAGTAGATTTAAGTGGCATTAGCTATAACAGTCAAAATGTAGTAAAAGCACTTTGCCTTCATGTTGCCCATGATTGTAACTTAAGATGTAAATACTGTTTTGCATCACAAGGAGACTTTAAAGGTGAAAGGCTTTTGATGCCTTTAGAGGTGGGTAAAAAAGCATTAGAATTTATAGTGAATTCTTCTGGAAATAGAAGGAACTTAGAAGTTGATTTCTTTGGTGGAGAGCCGCTTATGAATTTTGATGTGGTAAAAGAGTTAGTTAAGTATGGAAGAGAATTAGAAAAAGAATACAATAAAAGATTTAGATTTACAATAACAACTAATGGCGTTTTACTGGATGAAGAAAAAATGAATTTTATAAATGAAAATATGGACAATGTAGTTTTAAGTCTCGACGGCAGAAAAGAAGTAAATGATACGATGAGAACGACTGTTTCCGGTGGTGGAAGTTATGATATAATAGTTCCAAAATTCATCGAAATGGCTAAAAAAAGGGAAGACAGAGATTATTTTGTTCGAGGAACTTTTACAAGAAATAATTTAGATTTTAGTGAAGATATTTTAGAATATTACAAATTAGGATTCGAGAAAGTATCTATGGAGCCTGTAGTTACAGATCCCAAAGAAAATTATGCTATAAAAGAAGAAGATTTGGAAATAATCCTTAAGGAATATGAGAAGTTCTCAAAAGAATATATAGAAATCAAAAAAGTGGACAAGGACTTTACATTTTTTCATTTCATGATTGATTTAAATCAAGGTCCTTGTATGATAAAGAGATCAGTAGGTTGTGGAGCAGGTTCTGAATATATGGCAGTTACACCAGAGGGAGATTTGTATCCTTGCCATCAATTTGTTGGTGAAGAAGATTTTAAACTTGGGAATGTATTTGAAGGCATTAAAAATACAACTATAAGAAATAAGTTCAAAACCTCAAATGTATTTACTAAGGAAGATTGTAAAAATTGTTGGGCAAAGTTCTATTGTAGCGGCGGATGCCATGCAAATGCTTATTATTCCAATAAAGATTTTGATAAGCCCTATAAACTTGGCTGTGAAATGGAAAAAAAGAGAATTGAATGTGCTATTTCAATATTAGCTAATTTAGAAGAGCAAGAAAACATTTAAGTTGACTATAAAATGAGATAAATATATAATTTAATAGTATTAGATATTAGAGGGAGGAAGATGAATGAAGCTAAAGAGTGCTATTATATTTATTTTAATAATTGCAATAGTTGTTTTCGGCTCTTATACAGCCATAAATGGAATAACTATTGGAAAAGCTAAAATTCCAAGTGCTAGAGAAGCTATAGATTTAGGTCTTGATTTAGCTGGAGGGGTTTATGTAATTCTAGAAGCTCAAACAGATGTAAAAGGTGCAGAGCTTCAAAAGATTATGGAGCAGTCAAAGGCAGTAATAAACGAGAGGGTTAATGGACTTGGAGTATCAGAACCTAATATTGTTATAGAAGGAAATGATAGAATAAGAATTGAATTGGCAGGAGTAAAGGATGTACAAGAAGCAATAGATATGATAGGGAAAACTGCACAACTTAAGTTTATAGATGCAGAAGGAAATGAAGTTATAACAGGACAAAATGTAAAGAGTGCAGAAGTTCAATATCAAAGAAATAGAGAAACTCAAAAAGATCAACCAGTAGTAGCTCTAGAATTTGATAAGGAAGGATCTAAAAATTTTGCAGATGCTACTAAAAAATTAGTAGATAAAACAAATTTAGAAGAGAAAATCATTTATATAGTATTAGATAATCAAGTATTGTCTGCACCAGTAGTTAAATCTGTTATTGATGATGGCAAATGCGTTATAGAAGGAAGCTTTACTGTTGAAGATGCTAGTAGATTGGCTACTTTGATAAGGGCGGGTTCATTACCTGTAGAGATGAAAGAAATACAATCATCACTTATAGGGCCAACATTAGGGTTAGAAGCCCTTGACAAAAGTATATATGCTGCATTTATAGCTATTATGATAATATTTTTATTTATGCTTCTATACTATAGAATTCCAGGACTAATTGCTGATATTGCATTGACAATCTATATACTATTGGTATTGCTTGGAATGCAGATATTAAATGCTAAGCTTACATTGCCAGGAATTGCAGGACTTATATTGTCTGTAGGTATGGCTGTGGATGCAAATGTGTTGATATTTGAGAGAATAAAAGAGGAATTAAGGCTTGGAAAATCTATAGGTGCATCAATTGAATCTGGATTTAAGAGAGCATTATCATCAGTACTTGACTCAAATATAACTACATTGATTGCTGGATTTGTATTGTATGGTTTTGGAACAGGACCTATAAGAGGATTTGGCGTTACATTGATACTTGGTATTATAGCATCAATGATTACAGCTGTTTTAATTACAAAACAATTATTAAAACTTGCAGTTAATATATTTGGTACAAAAAATTCTAAACTATATGGGGCATAAAAGAGAGGTGAATATGGTGAAAATTGTTGAAAACAGAAAAGTATTTTTTGGTATTTCCTTAGCTATTATTATTTTTGGAATGATAATGTTTGCTGTAAATGGTTTAAACAAAGGTATAGATTTTGCAGGCGGTACACTTATACAAATAAGAATTGGAAAAATTGTTCCAGTTGATGAAGTTAGAAAAATTACAGACGACTATGACAAAGAGGCAAGCATTATTCACTCTGGTCCCAATAAAGACGAAGTAATAATAAAAAGTACAAAGGATTTTACCAATAAAGAAATAAATGAAATTTTTGATAAATTTAAAGAAAAATATAACTTAAAAGATGATAGCCCGCTACAGGCTCAAAAATTTAGTCCTACAATGGGAGATGAAATAAGAGAGAAAGCACTATTATCAGCGGCTATAGCTGTTGTTGCAATGCTTATTTATATTACTTGGAGATTTGAGTTTAAATTTGCATTAGCTGCTATTATTGCACTAGCTCATGATGTTTTAATTACTCTATCTGTGTATGCTATATTTAAAATACCAGTAAATAGCTCTTTTATTGCTGCTATTTTGACTATACTGGGATATTCTATAAACGATACTATAGTTATATTTGATAGAATAAGAGAAAATTTAAAGATATCTAAGAAAGATCCTTATGAGAAAGTAATTAATTATAGTATAAAACAATCTATGACTAGAACAATAAATACATCTTTAACTACTCTAACAGCTATTTTGATGCTTTATATATTTGGAGTTGAAGATATAAAGGTTTTAGCTTTGCCATTAATCATAGGAGTTATTTCAGGAACTTATTCATCAATATTTATAGCAAGCCCTCTTTGGTATGTAATGAAATCTAAGGAAAAAAACACAGGATATAATCCAAAAAGAGCTTAAAACTGCCGAAAGGCAGTTTTTTCTTCATAAAAAGCAATTAGCTCTTTTATTTTGGGTAAAAAGAATGTAAAATAGTAATAAATTATGCATTAGGGAGGATTTAGTATGCAATGGGGATTTATATTATCTTTAATATTTGCTACACTGGTGACAATATTTGCATTAAGAAATGCAAACGAAGTGTTAATTGACTTTTTATTTGGGAAAGTAAATATATCTCAAGCATTAGTTATTTTTATATCGGCTATATTAGGGGCAGTTATTGTAGCCATTATGGGAGGTATAAGGAATTTAAGATTAAAAAAGGAAGTAAAAGAATTAAACAAAAAATTGGAGTTGCTTGTACAAGAAAATAAGAATTATCAAATTCTTCTAACAGAAAATGAGCACTCTGAAGAGCAAGATATAGTTGCAAATGATGAGAAATTTGAAGAAAGTAACAATGAAAACAAAGAAGAACTTTGAGGTGATTAAATGATAAGATTCGACAAGGTATATAAATTATATGACAAGGATTACTCTCAAATAGATACCTTGTGTGGAAAATTAGATATTTCTCCACTTACTGCAAAGGTGTTGATAAATAGGGGCTTTAATACAATAGAAAGTTGTGAGGATTTTTTAAATACTGATTTAAAAAATTTAAATGATCCTTTTTTATTAAAAGGAATGGAAGAAGCTGTTGAGAGAATATCTAAGGCCATTGAATCTGGTGAAAAAATATGCATTTACGGAGATTATGATGCTGATGGAGTTACAAGTACATCTATATTATATATTTTTTTAAAAAAACTTGGTGCTAACTGCTTTTATTATCTTCCAAATAGATTAAAGGAGGGATATGGTCTAAATATAGAGGCCATAGACAATATAGCTAAATTAAATACTTCTCTTTTCATAACAGTTGATTGTGGTATAACAAATATTTGTGAAGTAGATTATTTAAATGAAAAAGAAATTGATGTAATAGTTACAGATCATCATCAATGCATAGACACATTGCCTAAAGCAGTTTCTGTTATAAATCCAAATAGGGTGGATTGCTCTTACCCTTTTAAAATGTTGGCGGGTGTGGGAGTTGCATTTAAACTCATTCAAGGATTGTCAAAAAAATTTGGTATTGGAGTAGATTATGAGGAAATATTACCTATAGTCACTATTGGAACTGTAGCAGATGTAGTGCCTTTAGTAGGGGAAAATAGGATTATAGTTAAGAATGGGTTGAATTTTATGAAAAGTACCGCTAATTTAGGAGTTAGAGCTCTTTTAGAAGTAGCGGGTCTTAAAGACAAAAACATATCATCATATCATATAGGTTTTGTATTGGGACCTAGATTGAATGCAGGTGGAAGATTAGGAGTAGCTACTATAGGTGTTAAAATGTTTACTACAGATGATTACAATGAGGCTTTGTCCCTTGCGGAGTATTTAGATGAAGAAAATAGAAAAAGACAGGAAATAGAAGAAGAAATATTAAAGGATGTTGAGAAATTAATAGAAAAAGAGATAGATTTGGGAAAAGAAAAAGTGATAGTTTTAGCTTCTGATAAATGGCACTCTGGTGTTATAGGAATTTGTGCTTCTAAGATAACAGATAAATATTTCAAACCTTCTATATTGTTTTCTATAGAAGGGGATGTGGCTCGGGGTTCTGCTAGAAGTATTCCAACATTTGATATACATAATGGATTAAGTAGATGTAGTGATGTATTGGAGAAATTTGGCGGGCATAAACAAGCTGCTGGGATGCTTATAAAAACAGAAAATATAAATGAATTTAGAAAAAAGATAAATGTAGTTGCAGATGAGTTTTTAGATGATGATGATTTGATACCAGAGATATCCATAGATTCTGAACTCGAATCACGTGATATAGATATAAAAACTATAAGTGAATTGAAAAAATTAGAACCCTTTGGGATGAATAATCCTTCTCCTCAATTTATTTATAGAACTGCAAAAATAAAGAATATCAGGCAAATGGGTAAAGATAATTCACATTTAAAATTATTGTTAGAAAAAGATGGTTTCGCATTTGACACGATAGGTTTTAATTTTGGAGATTATGGAAACATTTTAAGTAATGAGGATGAAGTAAATATTGTTGGAAATTTGGATATCAATGATTATATGGGAAATGTAAGTCCGCAATTGATAATTAGAGAAATAAATTGGGTTAAATATGATATATCTAAGATAGATGATGAATATTATTCTGCTTTCAAAAAGTATTTAAATAAAAATAGTTTAAATTTTGAACAAGATAAAAAAGATATTAATTTTACTGACAAATCAAATAGATTGGATTATATTATTGAACTTCTAAAAAAACATGAAAATGTTTTAGTATTGGTTTATAATTATATAAACATTTCAAATGTCTGTGAAGCTATTCAATTGGAAGGTAGAGACGTAATAAAGAAAACATCAATTTCTTATAATATTGATGATAACAATAAGGTGAATAGTATAGTTGTGCTCCCGATATTAGCTGATATTGACTTTAAAAACTATGAAAAAGTAATATTTTATGATTTAAGTTTTGATACTAATAATTTTTTATATTTCAGGGACAAGATAGAAGAAACAAAGATAGAAACACTTTTTTATAAAGATGACATAGCTGCAAATCAAGAAATATTATTAAATATGTTGCCGACAGTAGATGAAATGAGAATTATATATAAATCATTTTTAACAGCAAAGAGCGAGAACATAAAAATTGAACCTTATGTATATTTGAAATCTATTAATGAAAGATTAGGTAAGAAAATTACAAAATCTAAATTAGACATGACTATGGAACTATTTAAAGATTTGAATTTTATAGATTTTACTTTAAAAGATAATAATTATTATGTTAAAATTTTGGAAGTACCTAATGAAAAAATTGACATATTGGAAACACCTAAAGTAAAATATCTACATAGTCTAAAAAATAGTTGTATGTAAGTATTCATTCTTGTTAAACAATATATATTGAAATGAGTGGTAAGTATGATAGAAAATCTTATTTTAAAAATTGAACAGTATAATCCTCAAGCTGATATGAAACAGATAATTAAGGCATATAATTTCGCTGAGTCAGCTCATGAAGGCCAGTACAGAAATTCAGGAGAAAAATTTTTTATTCATCCATATAATGTGGCTATGATACTTGCAGATTTAAATATGGATACTTCAACCATTATAGCAGGATTGCTTCATGATGTATTGGAAGATACTGATGTGACATATGAAACGCTAGCAGAAGAATTTGGAGAAGAAGTTGCTAATTTAGTGGAAGGAGTCACAAAATTAAAAAAATTAAATTATAAAACTAAGCAAGAAAGTCAAGCTGAAAACTTAAGAAAAATGGTAGTTGCTATGGCCAAGGATATTAGAGTTATAATCATAAAATTGGCTGATAGACTTCACAATATGAGGACATTGGAATATATGAGCGATGAAAAGAAAAAAGAAAAAGCCTTAGAAACTCTTGAAATATATGCACCTTTAGCTCATAGACTTGGTATTTCAAAGATTAAATGGGAACTTGAGGACTTATCTTTAAGATATTTAGATCCAGAAGGCTATTATGATTTAGTGGATAAAGTATCTAAACAGAGAAAAGAGAGAGAAGCATATATACAGTTTATAATAGATATGCTTAAGACGAAGATTGATGAAATGGAGATACCCTGTGAAATAAGTGGTAGACCTAAAAGTTTTTATAGTATCTATAGAAAAATGGTATATCAAAATAAAAATTTTGAACAAATTTTTGACTTAACTGCTATAAGGGTTATAGTAGACACTGTAAAAGATTGTTATGGGGTTCTTGGAATAGTTCATACTATGTGGAAACCTATTCCTGGAAGATTTAAGGATTATATAGCTATGCCTAAACCCAATATGTATCAGTCACTTCATACTACAGTCATTGGACCTCAAGGCGAACCTTTTGAAGTTCAAATAAGGACTTGGGAAATGCATAGAACTGCAGAGTATGGTATTGCAGCTCATTGGAAGTATAAAGAAGGAACAATTAAAGCAGATAATTTTGACGAAAAACTTACTTGGCTAAGACAAATGCTTGAATGGCAAAAAGAGATGAAGGATCCTAAAGAGTTTATGGAATCATTGAAAATAGATTTCTTCACAGATGAAGTCTTTGTCTTTACACCAAAAGGTGATGTTATAAATTTACCCAATGGATCTACCCCTATAGATTTTGCTTATAGGGTTCATACAGCGGTTGGGAATAATTGTGTAGGTGCTAAAGTGGATGGTAGAATTGTACCATTGGATTATAAGTTGAAAAATGGAAATATTGTAGAAGTTATAACATCAGCAAATAGTACAGGTCCTAGTAGGGACTGGTTAAAGATTGTAAAGAGTAGTCAGGCTAAAAGCAAGATTAGACAATGGTTTAAAAGGGAAGAAAGAGACTTAAATATCGTTAAGGGGAAGGATATACTCGAAAAAGAGGTAAAAAGGCAAGGATATAAATTAACTGAAATGTTAAAAGAGGATTGGTTAAAATCTATTGCAAGCAAACTTAGCTTGAGTAGTGTAGATGACTTGTATGCTGGATTAGGATATGGTAGCATAACATTGTCTCAGGTGATTCCCAAATTAAAAGAATTTCACAAGGATTATTATAAATTGAGAGATGAAAAAAATCTTCTTGAATCTAATTCTAATGTTTATGCTCCTAAGAAAGAGAATAGATTTACTCAAGGAGTTACTGTAAAAGGAGTTGACAATATAAAAGTTCGTTTTTCCAAATGTTGCAATCCTGTTCCAGGAGATGAAATAGTTGGATATATAACTAGAGGGAGAGGTGTATCAGTTCATAGAAAAGATTGTCCTAATATAAAAGACTTGGCAAGCCATGAAAGATATATTGAAGTTGAGTGGGCCACAAACGAGAAGGCTTCTTACCAAGCAGAAATTCAAATAAAAGCTTCTGATAGGCCTGGATTGTTGACAGATATCACTCAAAGAATAACAGATGTAAATTTAACAGTGACTTCTTTAAATGCAAGAACCAATAAAGAAAAATTAGTGGTTATGAATATAACTCTTGAGACCAAAGATGTAGAGCAATTAAAGGATTTGATGAAAAAGATTAAAAGAATAAAAGGAGTAATTGATGTATATAGAGTGACCACTTAAGGAAAGGATGAATACTATGAGAGCGGTTGTACAAAGGGTTACTTATGCAAGCGTAATTGTTTGCGATAATACTGTAGGTGAAATAGATAGAGGACTTTTAGTTTTTTTAGGAATTGGCAATAAAGATTATGAAGCAGATTTAGACTATTTAGTAGAGAAAATAATGGGATTAAGAATTTTTGAAGATGAAGATGGAAAAATGAATCTATCTATCATGGATGTAAAAGGTAAACTTTTAATAGTATCACAATTTACTTTATATGGAGATGTTAGAAAAGGTAAGAGACCTAATTTTACTTCTTCAGCGCCGCCAGATGTGGCAGAAAAGATGTATAGAGATTTTATAGATAAGTGCAAAAATTACAACATAAAAGTTGAAGAAGGTGTATTTGGAGCAAATATGAAAGTCAATCTTGTAAATGATGGACCAGTGACTATTCTTTTAGATAGTAAAAAAACTTTTTAGGAGGGATATATTTGAAAGTTGTAAGGTTGCCTGTAGGTGTATATGCAGCAAATTGTTATATTGTCTATGATGAAGATATTCATGAAGCTGTAGTAATTGATCCAGGTGGAGCTGGAGATGAAATATTGGATAAATTAAATGAGTTAAATTTAAAAGTAAAATATATTATTTTAACCCACGGACATGGAGATCATATAGGGGGAGTAGAAGATGTGAGAAAAGGCACTAGTGCTCCTGTGTTAATACATGAGGATGATGCAGAACTATTAAAAGATGACACAAGAAATTTGTCTAGCATGATGATTATGGGAAGTGTTGAAGTTATTCCTGACAAGTTGTTAAAAGATGGAGAAAAACTTGTTCTGGGAGATCACACAATAAATATCATTCATACTCCTGGTCATACACCAGGAGGAATTAGTATAAAGATCGAAGATAATCTATTTACAGGAGATACACTTTTTGCTGGTTCTATTGGTAGAACCGATTTTGAAGGTAGCTCTTATGAAGATATAATAAGTTCTATAAAGAAAAAGCTGATTTTATATCCTGATGACACTGCTATTTATCCTGGTCATGGTCCATCGTCTACAATTGGAAGAGAAAAGAAATATAATCCATTTATAATTAATTGAGAATATTTTGTAGCTTCTTAGGGAATTTTAAGATTAGAACCTAGGAGGTGCAATTATGAAAAAGAAATCTTTTTTTTCAAATGAATCAAGGGAAAATGTAGATATACGTGATATTGATGAATTGATAGAAATGGGACTAGATAATGATGAAATAGCTAAAGAACTTGGTATTTCTAGAAAACATGTAGAGAGTTTGATAAAAGATATAGATAAAGACTTTTGAGGAGAAAAAATTATGGTTTCAGTTTATTTAGATGGTCATGATTTTACTTATGAGGTAAATGAACTAGTAAAGCTTTTTTTCTTTGATGATGAAATAAGTTTTATTCAAGATGAAAAGGAATATACAGGTAAAGGTTTTTTGATAAAAAATCATCTTTTGAAAGTAGAGAGTGATTACTCATCCATTGCCATAATTGTTTATGATAACGATGTGATAAGTGAATATAAAGTAGATTCTATAAATAATATTGATATAAAACGTGATGGAATAGTAAAAAAAATAAAGACAGGTATAAAACAATCTATTTATGTAGCTTTATCTAATATACTAGAAGTAAAAGTTCCTTGGGGAATACTTACAGGAGTAAGACCTACTAAAATTGTTCATGATCTTATAGACAAAGGTTTAGATAAAAATAGTATATATGATGTTTTAACAAAAGAGTACAAGCTTTTTTCTGATAAGGCAAATACAATTATTGATATAGCAAAAGTACAGAGAGAATATATATATCCAATTTCAAAGGATAGATTTAGTCTTTATATAAGTATACCTTTTTGTCCTACTAGATGTATATATTGTTCTTTTCCTTCAAATTCAATGGATGTAGGGAGAAGATATGTAGATGAATATACAGACAAGATAATATATGAATTAAAATCTATAAGTAAATATTTAAAGAATAAGAAAATGCATACAGTTTATATAGGAGGAGGTACTCCTACAGCTATTCCTACAAAAAATCTTGATCGGATAATAAAAAACATATATGAATTGTATGGTAAGGAAAATATAAAAGAAATAACTGTAGAAGCCGGAAGGCCAGATACTATAGACAAAGAAAAATTACAAATGCTAAAGTCCAATGACATAAATAGGATAAGTATAAATCCTCAAACTATGAATGAGAAGACTTTAAAATTAATTGGTAGAAAGCATACTGAAAAAGATATTATAAAAGCTTTTGCTTTGGCTAAAGATATAGGATTTGATGTTATAAATATGGATATAATAGTAGGACTTCCGGAAGAGGGTACTGATGAATTGGCAAATACACTAGATGAAATATTAAAATTGAACCCTGAAAATTTGACAGTTCATACACTTGCAGTTAAAAGAGCTTCTATATTTAGCAAGAGTATAAAAGAATTTTCCATGGAAAGCCAAAGTACAATTGAGAATATGTTAAATATGAGTAGAAAATATGCAGAAAAAATGAATCTAAGGCCTTATTATTTATATAGACAAAAACATATGCTAGGAAATTTCGAGAATACGGGTTATTCTATAGAGGGAAAAGAGTGCATATACAATATGCTTATTATGGAGGAAAAAGAAACTATATTGGCCGTAGGAGCTGGTGGAGTATCAAAAATTTATTATCCTGATGAAAATAGACTTGAAAGGGTACCAAATGTGAAAAATTTAAAAGATTATTTGGAAAGAATTGATGAAATGGTAGAGAGAAAGAGAATGTACATTGACACAATTTAATATTTATTTTATAATTATTAAAAGTATATGTAAAGACGAGGAAAAGAAATAGTAATTAAATCTCTTGGCTATAGAGAATCGGTGGTGGTGGAAATCCGATGCCAATGTTTAATGAAGACATCTTTGAGTCGATGAGCTGAAACTTAAGTAGGTTCATTCGCTAAATGCGTTATCTATTTTGAGTGAGGAATTACCTAATTAGGGTGGTACCGCGAGATATGGCCTCTCGTCCCTGTAGCAAGGAATGAGAGGCTTTTTTAATTATTAAAGGAGGTTTAGAATATGGGTGAAAAGATGGAAAATTTAAGAAGGACTCATATGTGTGGAAATTTAAGAGTGTCTAATATTGGTGAAGAAGTAGTTTTGATGGGCTGGGTGCAAAAACAGAGAAATTTAGGTTCTCTTATATTTGCAGATTTAAGAGATACAACAGGAATTGCTCAAATAGTATTTGATGATACTTTATCAGAAGAAATATTTAAAAAAGCAGAAAAGATAAGAAGTGAATATGTCATTGCAGTAAAAGGAAAAGTAAGAAAAAGAGAGTCCATAAACAAAGAGATTCCTACAGGAGAAATAGAGGTTTTAGCAAGTGAGTTAAAAATATTAGATGAAGCCGAGACACCACCAATTTATATCAAGGATGATGATGATGTTTCTGAATCTATGAGATTAAAATACAGATATTTAGACTTGAGAAAGCCTTCTATGCAAGAAAATTTGAAGACTAGGCACAAAGTAGCAAAAGTCATAAGAGAATTTCTTGATGAGAACAATTTTGTTGAAATAGAAACTCCAATGCTCACTAAACCTACTCCTGAGGGAGCTAGAGATTATTTAGTTCCAAGCAGAGTAAATCCTGGAGAATTCTATGCACTTCCACAATCACCACAACTTATGAAACAACTTTTAATGGTGTCTGGAATGGATAGATATTATCAGATAGTAAGATGTTTTAGAGATGAGGACTTGAGAGCTAATAGACAGCCAGAATTTACTCAAGTAGATATGGAAATGTCTTTTGTAGATGTAGATGATGTAATTGAGTTAAATGAAAGATTGTTATATAAACTTTTTAAAGAAATAAAAGGTATGGAAATAGAATTGCCAATAAAAAGAATGACATATGATGAGGCAATGGAGAGATTTGGTTCAGATAAGCCAGATTTAAGATTTGGATTTGAACTTGTAAACATAAGTGATATAGTAGCAAATTCAAGTTTTAAAGTTTTTAGTGAAACTATTTCAAATAATGGAGAAGTCAGAGGAATAAATATAAATGGCTATGGAGATAAATTTTCAAGAAAAGATATTTCAAAACTAGAAGAGTATGTAAAAACTTTTGGAGCTAAAGGCCTAGCTTGGATAAAGATAACAAATGAAGGAATTACCTCTCCTATAGCTAAATTTTTGGGGGAAGAAGAATTAAGTGAAATAATTAAAAAGATAAATGGAAAAGAAAATGATTTGCTATTGTTTGTTGCAGATAAACCTAGCGTAGTATTTGATAGTCTTGGAAATTTGAGAATTGAAGTCGCAAAAAAACTTGATATAATAGATAAAAATGACTTAAAACTTCTATGGATAACAGAATTTCCATTGTTTGAATATGATGAAGAAGAAGGAAGATATGTGGCTAAACACCATCCTTTTACCCATCCAATGGATGAAGATATTGAACTATTAGAGACAGAACCTGAAAAAGTAAGAGCTAAAGCTTATGATATAGTTATCAATGGGGATGAAATGGGTGGAGGAAGTATAAGAATTAATAATAGAGAATTGCAAGAGAGAATGTTTAAAGCACTAGGATTCACTATGGAAGAAGCTTGGGATAAATTTGGGTTTTTACTTGAAGCTTTTAAATATGGAACACCTCCTCATGGCGGATTGGCATATGGTTTTGATAGGCTAATCATGTTATTGACAAATAATGACAATATCAGAGATGTAATAGCATTTCCTAAAACTCAAAGTGCAACATGTCTTTTAACTAATGCACCAACAGCTGTGAGTCCTGAACAACTTAAAGAAGTTCATGTGAAGTTGGATATGAAAGAATAAATGCCAGGGCTTCTTGCCCTGGATATTACTAATTTGAAGGTGATACACAAATGGATAATCCTTTTATGAGAACAGAATTATTGTTAGGTAGTAAAGCTATGAGTAAACTAAGAGAATCAAGGGTATGTATATTTGGTATAGGAGGAGTAGGTTCTTTTGCTGCTGAAGCACTAGTACGTTCAGGAATTGGAAGTATTGTTTTAGTTGATTATGATACAATAGATATTACCAATATAAATAGACAAATTCATGCAAATTTTAATACAATAGGAAGAACTAAGGTAGAGGTTATGAAGGAAAGAATATTAGACATAAATCCTTCAATAGACATAGAAATTTATAATGTACGATTGGAAAAATCCAACATAGACGAACTAGTATCTGAAAGGTATGATTATGTAGTGGATGCTATAGATACAGTATCTTCAAAATTGGATTTAATAGAGAAATGTAAAAATTTAAGTATACCAATTATAAGCTGTATGGGTGCTGGGAATAAATTGAACCCTACTAGTTTTAAAGTAGGAGATATTTATAGCACTAGTGTATGTCCTTTGGCTAAAGTAATGAGATATGAACTTAGAAAAAGAGGGATAGGAGATTTAAAGGTAGTTTGGTCAGATGAAAAACCTATTAAAACCAATATAGAGGAAAAGGATCGTAGGAAATCAAGTCCAGGGAGTGTTTCATTTGTCCCATCTGTAGCAGGTCTTATTATTGCTTCAGAAGTAGTTAAAGATTTAATTGATAAGGAGGTTAATGATGGAACAAGTAGGTTTGGTTACTAAAATTGACGGCAATATGGCTCAAGTAGAAGTAAAAAGAATGTCAGCCTGTGGTCATAATTGTGAGAATTGTTCAGGTTCATGTAATTCTCCTAGTGTTAAAGTTTATATACCTAATACTTTGAATGTTAAAGAAGGAGATTATGTAGAGATAAAAACGAAAACAAAAAGTGTGCTAAAGTACACAATTTTAATATATATGATTCCGTTTGTTATGTTGATTTTGGGGATAGTTCTAGGTATGTACGTTTTTAAATCTATAGGAATAAAAAGTTATGAAAATTTCAGCTTTTTATTGGGGCTTATTTTTCTGACTATTGCGTATATAATATTAAAAAGAATTGATAAAAAGGTTGAGAAAGATGGAGAACTCGCTTTTGAAATGACAAGAAAAATATAAATTTAGGAGGTATAGATTTGAATAAGGAAGTTGATGATAAAGTTGCAATAATGAATCGGCTGAAAAGAATAGAAGGACAAGTAAAAGGAATACAAAAAATGGTGGAAGAAGGCAAGTGTTGCAATGACATACTTATTCAAATTGCTGCTGCTAGAGCAGCACTAAATAAGGTTGGAGGTATAATATTAGAAGATTATATGAAAGATTGCATTAAGATTTCTCTAATTGAGGAAACAGATGAAAAAGTCTTAGATGAACTAGTTGATACCATAATAAAATACACAAAATAGATTAAGACTTATTCTTTACTCTTTTAATGGATTTACTTAAGCTAGATGATATGATAATTCCCATAGCAATAGCTACAGCCATAAATATAGTTTCGGTTCCTATATTGGCTGCATCATTAAATCTTTTTTCCGTTATAGCTAGCATAGTATAATACATTCCGGAGCCTGGAACTAAAGGAACAATGCCAGGTATTATAAAAACTGTGGCTGGTTTTTTTGAGTTCCTGGCTAACATTTCTCCAAGAATTCCAACTGTAAGTGCACCGCAAAAAACGCCCAAAATGTTAGAAGAAAAAATATTGGCTATTTGAATATAAATAACCCATCCTATGGCACCTGCTATTCCAGATTTCAGTATTGAATTTTTTGGAATACTAAAAAATATAGCAAATCCTATTGTACATATAAATGAAAAAAAGAATTGTTTTATAAAATCCAATTAAATCACTCCTTTAAAATATATTTTCAATACTAAACCTACCCCAAAAGCAATGGAAAGAGCTATAACTATGGCTTCCATACCTCGAGAAAGGCCAGATATAAAGTCTCCACTTATAGTGTCTCTGATTGCGTTAGTTATAGCTACTCCTGGTACTAAGGGCATTATTGCACCGATTATAATTTTATCAGCATTTTCTCCCAGACCTATTTTTACAAGTAATATAGATAATGCTGAAGCAATGGCTGCACCGCAGAAATTACTTATAAAGAATGTTATATTGAATTTACACAGTTTAGTAGTAAATATTAAGACAAATATAGTAACTATAAAGCTTGCTATAAAATCTAAAAAACTTGCCCCAAATAAGAGAG
This sequence comes from Sporanaerobacter acetigenes DSM 13106, assembly GCF_900130025.1. Lineage (NCBI taxonomy): Bacteria > Bacillati > Bacillota > Tissierellia > Tissierellales > Sporanaerobacteraceae > Sporanaerobacter > Sporanaerobacter acetigenes. Next base: position 32,777 of record NZ_FQXR01000008.1, read on the forward strand.
AAAAAAAACCTGCAGCGAGACTTCCCCATAATATTTTTATTGTACTTTCATATTCAGTAATTTTGTTAATTTTTTTTAATTCATTTATACCTTCCTTTATAGACATATCTGATTCTGCAAATTTTCTTGAAAAATTATTTATCATATCTATTTTGTTTAAGTCAATTTTAATAGCTTTTATTCTCTGAACACATGTCATAATTTCATTTCCATATTCTAGAGATACAAAAATACCTGTTGGAGTTACAAAAGATTCTACATATTTTGTCTTTTCCCTAGATTTACATATTCTATTTACGGTGTCTTCAACTCTATAAGTTTCTGCTCCGTTTTTTAACATGATACTGCCTGCTAAGATTGCAAGAGCTAAAAGTTCTTTTGTTTCTTTTTTTTCGTTTTCTAAACTATATACCATTTTTTCACCCCTATTATTAAAACAATTTAACTTGTAAAAATATTATGAAATTTATATAATATAATAGGAAAACAAATAATATTTAAATCTAAGTCTATTATATTATTAAATGGCAGTAAAAGAAATACATAAGAAATAAATACAATAAGAAGGGAGATAAAATATGGATTTTACAAATTTAAGAAAATATGATCCAGAGGTTATGAAAATTGTTGAATTAGAAACAAATAGGCAAAGAAATAAAATTGAGCTTATTGCTTCAGAAAATTTTGTTTCTCCTCAAGTAATGGAGGCTATGGGTAGTCAACTTACAAACAAATATGCTGAAGGTTATCCAGCTAAAAGATATTATGGTGGTTGTGAATATGTAGATATGGTAGAAGATTTAGCTAGAGAAAGATTAAAAAAATTGTTTGGAGCAGATCATGCAAACGTTCAACCTCATTCTGGTTCCAATGCTAACTTAGGAGTTTACTTTGCAGTTCTTGAACCAGGAGATAAAGTTCTTGGAATGAATCTTTCACAAGGTGGACATTTAACTCATGGTAGTCCTGTGAATATTTCTGGTACTTATTTTAACTTTGTTGCATATGGAGTAGATAAAGAAACTGAAACGATAGATTATGATGAAGTAATGGAAATAGCAAAAAGAGAAAAACCTAAATTGATTGTAGCAGGAGCAAGTGCTTATCCAAGAATTATTGACTTTGCAAAATTCAGAGAAATTGCTGATGAAGTAGGGGCATATCTTATGGTTGATATGGCTCATATAGCAGGACTAGTTGCAGCAGGACTTCATCCAAGTCCAGTTCCTTATGCAGATTTTGTGACAACTACAACTCACAAGACTTTAAGAGGACCTAGAGGTGGAGCTATACTTTGTAAAGAAGAATATGCAAAGAAAATAGACAAGGCAATATTCCCTGGAATTCAAGGGGGACCACTTATGCATGTTATCGCTGCTAAAGCCGTTAGTTTTGGAGAAGCTTTGACTGATGAATTTAAAGAATATCAAAAACAAATTTTAAAGAACTCAAAAGCATTGTCAGAAGCATTGCTAGAAAAAGATTTTAGATTGGTTTCTGGAGGTACTGATAATCATCTAATACTTTTAGATGTTAGAAACAAAGGTTTAACAGGTAAAAAAGCCGAAGCATTGCTAGATGAAATTGGAGTTACAACTAATAAAAATACTATTCCATTTGATCCAGAAAGTCCTTTTGTTACAAGTGGATTGAGAATAGGTACTCCAGCAGTTACAACTAGAGGAATGAAAGAAGAAGACATGAAAGAAATAGCGGAAATAATAAGTCTTGCATTAGATGAAGAAAATAACAGAGATGATATAAGGAATAAAGTTAAAATTTTATGTGACAAATATCCATTGTATGAATAGATAATTTAAAATACCTACAGCGAAAGCTGTAGGTATTTTAAATTTTAGCATATTCAAATTTAAATAAGGAAATATTATTTAAGTACAGTATCTATTTACATAAAGCTATTACTATAATAGAATATACATAAGTAAAAAAGAATGAAAGGAATATATTATGGAACTAAAATCACTAGATAATGATATAAATATTATTGAAAAAGTAGAAAAAGGCAGTATTGCCGAAGAACTTGGAATTGAACCTGGAGATATTCTCGTTTCAATTAATGATAATAAGGTTTTGGATATTATTGATTATAAATATTTAATATCTGATAATTATGTAGTTGTTACTATTCAAAAAAAGAATAATGAGGTATGGGATTTTGAAATAGAAAAAGACTATGATGAAGATTTAGGAATATATTTTACAAATCCGCTTATTGATAAGGCTAAAAGCTGTAGAAATAAGTGCATGTTTTGTTTTATTGATCAATTACCTAAAGGAATGAGAGAAACATTATATTTTAAAGATGATGATTCAAGACTTTCATTTCTTCAAGGAAATTTTATTACTTTAACTAATTTAAGGGATGATGAAATACAAAGAATTATAGATTATAGATTGAGTCCAATAAATGTTTCTGTTCATACCACTAATCCTGAATTGAGAATAAAAATGCTTAATAATAAAAATGCTGGGAAAATATATAATATTTTAAAAAAATTTAGCCAAGCTAAAATTGAGGTTCACTGCCAAATAGTTCTAGTTCCAGGAGTAAATGATGGAGCAGAGCTTGATAGAACGCTAGGAGATTTATCTAAACTTTATCCAAGTGTGAATAGTGTGGCGGTGGTACCAGTAGGTATTACGAAATACAGGGAAGACCTTCCTAAACTTGAACCTTTTAATGAAGTGTCTTCTCTTGAATTTTTAAAGTATATAAGAAATAAGCAGGAAGAATATTTAAAAAAGCTAGGTACCAGATTTGTTTTTCCGTCTGACGAATTTTATGCAATGACCAATATTGCTCCTCCATCTTATGGGGAATATGAGAAGTTTCTTCAATTGGAAAATGGCGTAGGACTTATGACACTTTTTTCATATGAAGTAGATAGAGAAATAGAAAAATTAAAAGATGATATAAGTTTAAAAAAGAAATATATTGTTGCAACAGGAACATTAGCTTATGAGTTTGTCAAATCTATTTGTGATAAAGTCATGAATAATATAAGAGAATTAGAAATAAAAGTTGTTCCAATAAAAAATGATTTTTTTGGAACAACCATTACTGTTTCAGGCCTTATAACAGGACAAGACTTGATTAACCAATTAAAAGAATATAAAGATTTTGATGCTTTAATAATACCTAATTCAATGCTTAGGAGTGGAGAAAAAGTTTTTTTAGATGATTTGACAATTGAAGATATTGAAAAAGAGTTAAATATTAAAGTTATTCCATCGAAAGTTAAAGGTAAAGATTTTATAAATATATTTACAAAGGATATGAGGTGATATTATGAGACCAATTGTATGTATAGTTGGAAGACCAAATGTAGGAAAATCTACTCTTTTTAATAGAATTGTAGGTAGAAGAATTGCAATTACAGAAAATAAGCCTGGGGTTACTAGAGATAGAATTTATGCAGAGGCCGAATGGTTGAATAAATACTTTATTCTAATAGATACAGGAGGTATTGAACCATATAGTGATGATACTATATTATCTCAAATTAGAAGACAGGCAGAAGTAGCTATAGGTACAGCAGATGTGATACTTTTTGTTGTAGATGGGTTAGACGGTATAACTGCTTCTGATAGAGAAATAGCAAATATGCTCAGAAAATCCGGGAAAAAAGTTATATTAGTTTGTAATAAAATAGATACACCAAAAACACCCCATGAGATATATGAATTTTATGAATTGGGTCTAGGAGATCCTATAGTAGTATCTGCAGGACAAAGTTTAGGATTAGGGGATTTATTAGATGAAGTAGTAGAAAATTTTCCCGAAGACAAAGATACTGAATATGATGAAGATGTAATTAAAGTTGCTGTAATTGGGAAACCAAATGCTGGAAAATCATCTCTTATAAATTGTATATTGGGAGAAGAAAGGGTTATTGTAAGTGATATACCTGGTACAACAAGAGATGCGATAGATACTTATTTTGAGTATCAAGATGACAAATATGTGTTTATTGATACAGCAGGAATTAGGAGAAAAAGAAATATTGATGAAAATATTGAAAAGTATAGTGTCATAAGATCATTAACCGCCATAGATAGATCAGATGTATGTATATTGATAATCGATGCAACACAAGGAGTTACAGAACAAGATGCTAAAATTGCTGGTCATGCTTATGAAAGAGGAAAGGCTCTTATAATTGCCATAAATAAATGGGATTTAATAGATAAATCAGATAAGACATATTTAGAATTTGAAAAAGAAGTCAGAAACGTTTTATCTTTTGTTACCTATGCACCTATAGTTTTAATATCTGCGAAAACTGGCAAAAGGGTAAATAAAGTTTTTGCACTGATAAAAGAAGTATACAGTAGCTATACTAAAAGGATTAGCACGGGTATATTCAATGATATTTTAAATGAGGCAGTTATTTTAAACCAGCCACCAACAGATAAAGGAAGACGATTAAAAATATATTATGGAACACAAGTAGGTATTAAACCACCAAAGTTTGTCATATTTATTAATGATAGGGAACTTTCACATTTTTCTTATGAAAGATATTTAGAAAATCAAATCCGTCAGAATTTTGGATTTGAAGGAACTCCAATCCAGCTTGAATTTAAAGAAAAGGGGGATTAATTTGAACAAAGTTATACTTATAGCTATTATTTCTTATTTGATCGGAAACTTTTCCTCTGCATATATTTTGGGAAAAGTATGTAAGAGCAAAGATATAAGAAAGTATGGAAGTGGAAATGCTGGTGCAACAAATGCGTTAAGGGTTTTTGGGGTCAAAATAGGCCTTATATCATTTATTTTAGATATTTTAAAAGGAATCATTGCTGTAAACATAGGAAATTATTTTATGGGTTACAATGGAGCATTAATTGCAGGAGTATTTGTAGTTATAGGTCATGATTGGCCAGTATTCCTAAAATTTAAAGGTGGCAAAGGCATTGCAACCTCACTTGGTGTTATGTTATATCTACATTTACCTACAGCTATTATTTGTATAGCCATAGGATTTACTATTATTGCCATAACAAGATATGTGTCTTTGGGATCAATAGTAGCAACTTGTTTAGTACCAATTTTGGGAAGTGTTTTAAAAAAACCTTTTGACTTGAATTTTTTCATTTGTACAATTATATTAGCGTCAATGGCCATATTTAGGCATAGAAGTAATATAAAGAGACTTAAAAATGGAGAGGAGTCAAAATTAGGTCAGGAAGTAAATTAAACTAATGAATAAACATAGGGGGCTTGACTTACATGGTAGAAAAAATTGCAGTTATAGGGGGAGGAAGTTGGGGGACTGCTCTGGCGATACTTCTTTCCAAGAAAGGATGCGAGGTAGGCTTATGGATAAGAAATGACAAGCAATGTGAAGAGATGAGGATATCTAGAGAAAATTTAAAATATTTGCCAGGAGTTATTATTCCAAACAATGTAAATTTAACCTCAGATTTCGAGAAGGTTGTTTATGGTAAAGATATCTTGTTAATGTCTGTTCCTTCTTATGCTGTTAGAGAAACATTGGTAAATGGTCAAAGGTATATAGAACCAAATCAAATAATTGTAAACGTAGCAAAAGGGATAGAAAACAATAGTCTCATGAGGATTTCTGAAATTGTTAATGAAATCCTTCCACGAAATAAGTATGCCATTCTTTCAGGACCATCTCATGCTGAGGAAGTTGCAAGAGATATGCCTACTACTGTGGTTGCAGCATCAAAAGAAAGAGATGTTGCCCATTATATACAAGATGTATTTATGGCACCTAAATTTAGAGTTTATACAAATCCTGATGTCATCGGAGTAGAATTAGGTGGGTCCTTAAAAAATGTAATTGCTCTTGGAGCAGGAATTTCGGATGGACTAGGGTATGGTGACAATACTAAGGCTGCTCTTATGACAAGAGGAATAATTGAAATGGCTAGAATTGGAGAAAAAATGGGTGCTAATTATGAAACATTTGCAGGTCTTGCTGGTATTGGAGATTTAATAGTTACTTGTACAAGTATGCATAGTAGAAATAGGAGAGCGGGTATACTTATAGGAGAAGGTAAAAATTTGGAAGAGGCTGTTGAGAGCATAGGAATGGTAGTAGAGGGTATAAAGACTACTAAATCTGCCTATGAACTTTCTTTAAGATACAATGTGATGATGCCTATTACTAAAGAAATATATGAAGTTCTCTATGAAGGAAAAGATGTGAAGAATTCTGTTGTAAATTTAATGCTTAGAGATAAAAAACATGAGATGGAAGATATAGCTAAAAATTTAGATAGTAAATGGTAGAGACATACTGAGTAGTATGTCTTTTATTTTTATGGTGCCTGTCATATTCTCAATGTAAGTACATATATATAATGTTAGGAAACCAATATATAATTGGAATATAATTAAAAGGAGGTAAAATGGTGGAGAAATTTGACATATATAAAGACATTGCTGAAAGAACAGATGGAGATATCTATGTTGGAGTAGTAGGCCCTGTAAGAACGGGTAAATCAACTTTTATTAAACGTTTTATGGAATTACTAGTTATCCCCAATATAGAAAACAAGTATAAAAAAGAAAGAGCTAAAGACGAACTACCTTTAAGTGGAGCAGGAAAAACTATTATGACAACGGAACCGAAGTTTGTTCCCAATGAAGCAGTAGAACTCATTCTAAAGGATAATGTTAGATTTAAGTTAAGAATGGTAGATTGTGTTGGTTATTTAGTTAAAGGTGCTATTGGGCATGAAGAAGATAATATACCTAGAATGGTTACTACACCGTGGTATGAAAAGGAAATACCTTTCGAGGAAGCGGCAGAAATAGGAACAAGAAAAGTAATAACTGATCATTCTACTATTGGAATAGTTGTTACTACGGATGGTTCTATTACAGATATAGACAGATCAAATTACATAAAAGCCGAAGAAAGAGTAATAAATGAACTTAAAGAATTAGAAAAACCCTTTATAATTCTTTTGAATTCTAAACATCCTAATTTAGATAGTACTATTGCTTTAAGAGAAAGTCTTGAAGAAAAATACAATGTTTCTGTAATTGCAGTAGATTGCTTAAACATGGATACAGATGATTTGGAAAAAATATTTGAAAAAATACTTTATGAATTTCCAGTCAAAGAAATTAAAATAAATTTACCAGGGTGGATGGAAGGATTAAATAGAAATCATTGGATAAAGTCTAGCATTTTAGAATCCTTAAAAGAATCTATTGAAACACTTCAAAAATTAAGTGAAATAAATTCTGTTGTGGAAACTTTAGGCGAACTTGAAACAATTAAGGAAACCAGAATTAAAGAAATAAATCTAGGAGAGGGAGTAGCTAATATAGATATAGTCTTAGAGGATAGTATGTTCTATAATGTATTAAAAGAAATAACAGGATATGGTATACAAGGTGATTATCAGCTTATAGGCCTTATTTCTAAATTATCTCAAGCAAAGCATGAGTATGATAAAATAGAAAAAGCCTTAACGGAAGCAAAAGAGTTTGGATATGGATTGGTAAGTCCAAGTCTAGATGAACTTGAATTAGATGAACCTGAGATATATAGACAAGGAAATAGATTTGGGGTAAAATTAAAAGCTAAAGCACCGTCACTTCATCTTATAAGAGCGGACATTACTACAGAAGTCTCTCCTCTCATAGGAACAGAAAGTCAAAGTGAAGAGTTGGTTAAATACTTTTTGAGTGAGTTTGAAGGAGATCCATCTAAAATATGGCAATCAAACTTGTTTGGAAAGTCATTATATGATCTTGTAAACGAACAACTACAAGGAAAACTTGATATGATGCCAGATGATGCAAGACAGAAGATTAGAAAAACACTAGAAAGAATAATAAACGATGGGAGCGGAGGACTTATCTGTATTATAATATAGATAAGATGAAGTATTGAAGTAAAACTTTTTTATTTGTTATAAAGAAAGGGTGGAAAATTAAAATTTTCTACCCTTTCTTTATGGTCGGGATGACTGGATTTGAACCAGCGACCCCAAGTCCCCCAGACTTGTGCGCTACCATACTGCGCTACATCCCGATGATTAATTATATTATATAATATTATATATTAGGATAAAGTGTTTGTAAAGTAGGTTTAAGTAAGTATAGAGATGTGTTATACTTAATAATAAGAAATACTAATATAAAATGGAGGTATTGAATTGATAGTATATATTAAGTATTTTCTGCTTATGCTATTTGTAGTTAGCATCATTGGATATATATTTGCAGTATTAAAAGAAAAACTATATCTTAAAAATAATATTATTCTAATAAATAAAAAATCTATAACTCAAGAACATATTGATGAAGCGGATATGAAGGAATTTGTTTTTGATGGTTGCAGGGTAAAGTCAGGAGATGAAATAAAAGTAGTACTTAAAGGTAAACAAAAATTAGAAGGCATAGTAATTGGAGCGAAGAAAAAGGAAAGGGCTATACTCATGGTTACACATAATGACGAGATAAGAAGGTTGAATATTGACAATATCATTAAATTTAAGATTGTAAGCAAATATGGAAAGTTTTTTTAAAACTTTAAAATGGGTCTTAAGACCTAAAAAAAAATTTAAAGTTTTGAAGGAAAAATAAAAGAAATGGAGAACTAATTATGTAAGGTTAATTATTCATGAAGGATGGTATAATATGTCAAAAGAGAAAAGAGATAAAAGACGAAAGAAGAAAAAATGGATTAGAGCTATGTTTATTTCTTTTATTCTTATCTATTTGATATTTAGGAGTGTCCCGGCATTATATGCATCTAATTTGAAAACTGTCCTCGTAGAAGAGGGTACTATAGAAGATAGTGTTAATTTTCCAGGAATTATAGTCAGAAATGAAAGAGTATATAGAGCCGATGGAGATGGGAAAATAAATTTTTTAAAAAAAGAGGGAGAAAGGGTTAAAGTAGGAGCCAAAATAGCTGAGTTATCACTTGTAGAGGAGGATTCCTCTTTAGAAAGTGAATTAAAAGAAGTAAATAAAAAAATAGAATCCATAGAAAAGGTAAATAAGCAAAAAGAAATGGCAAAGAAAGATGAAACTAAATCTGAAAAAAACACTGAAATGGTCATTGAGGAACTTCAAGATAATATAATAAATGGGGATTATGATGAAACTACACAATTGAAAGAAGAGCTATATTGTTCGTTAGGAAAGAAAAGTAATGCTACAGGTGAAAATACTCTGGCTAATCAGAGTCTAGATAATTTAAAAAACAAAAAAGAAGAGCTAACTAAGGAAATACTAAATAGTACTATAAATTATTTTTCCAAAGAGGCGGGAATTGTTAGTTTTAAGATTGATGGCTTTGAAGAAATATATAATGGGAACAATATTCTAAACTATACATTGGAAGATATAAGAGATAAAGAAGCAGAATCTAAAGTCAGTAAAAACAAATCAGATGTAAATGCAGGGGATGCAATGTTTAAAGTAATGGATAATTACGATTGGTATTTGCTAGTAGATGTTGATGATATAAAAAAAATAAAGTCGCTAAAAGAAAGAGATATGATTTCTATTTGTTTAGACGACAGTGATGAAGAATTGAGAGGTAGGATAATAAAAATAAAGTCTAAAAATGGACAAGGTATAGTTGCAATTAAGTTAGATACTCATTTTCATGATTATTGTGAAAAGAGAAATGTAGATATCGAGATAATTAAATCTAAAAATGAAGGTTTAAAGGTTCCCACAAAAGCTATTTGTGAAAAAGATGGTTTAAATGGTGTTTATATTAAAGATATTAGTGGAATAATAAGATTTAGACCAGTTAAAATATTAGGGCAAAATGAAGAATATACTATTGTTTCAAAAGGAAATAATAGTAATTTTATCGATATTGAAGGAAGTGATAAAAGAATTAAAACTATAAAAGTATTTGATGAAATCCTTTTAAGTGGTGGAAAGGCAAAGGAAGGACAGATTATAGACTGACAACGAGGGGGTGTCTAAAATTAGTATAAGAGATAATTTATTGAGAGTAGAAGAAAATATTGAAAGTGCACTCATTGCTTCAGGAAGAAATAAAGACGACATTACTTTAGTTGGAGTGACTAAAACTGTTGATGCAGATAGCATAAATGAAGCTATAAGTTATGGCATAGAGAATATAGGTGAAAATAAAGTACAAGAGATAATGGATAAGTATGACAAAATAAATAAAAATGTCAATTGGCATATGATAGGACATCTTCAGACTAATAAAGTGAAATATATTATAGATAAGGTTGATTTAATACATTCGCTAGATAGAATGTCATTAGCAAAAGAGATAAATAAGAGAGCTAAATCAGAAAGTATTATAAAAGATGTACTTATTCAAGTAAATATAGCAGAAGAAGTGACAAAATTTGGTCTTAAAAAAGAAGAAGTGATTCCATTTATTGAATCTATATTAGATTTTAAAAATATTAGAGTTAAAGGACTTATGACAATAGCACCTTTTTCAGAAAATCCAGAAGAAGTAAGATTTGTTTTTAGAGATTTAAGAAATTTGGGTTATGAAATAGAAAAGAAAAATTATGAGAATTTAGAAATGAAATACTTTTCTATGGGAATGACTAATGATTACAAAGTGGCTATAGAGGAAGGAGCTAATATTGTAAGAATTGGTACTGCAATATTTGGTAAAAGAGTATATTAAGGGGGGAATATTATGTCAAATTTTATGAATAAGTTTAAGTATTTTATGGGATTGGAAGATTTAGAAGATGAGTATGAGGAATATGAAGATTATGATGAAGAAGAGTTAGATATACCCCAACCCGTAAAAGTAAATAACAAAGTGGTGAGTATTCATAATAATATGAATATGAAACTAGTAGTTCATGAACCTTTAAATTATGAGGATGCTCCAAAGATCATAGATGATTTGAAAATGAGAAAAACTGTTGTTGTGAATTTAGAAGAGTTAGAACTAGAGTGTAAAAAACAGATATTTGACTTTATTAATGGTGGACTCTATGCTCTTGAAGGAAATATTCATAAAGTAACGAAAGATATTTTTATACTTGCTCCAAACAATGTTGAGATTGATGGACAATTAAAAGAAGATATAAAAAGCAGAGGTTTGTTTACTTGGTAAAAATACAGTTAAGGGGAAAATAATATGATTGTTTTTTATGAGGCTGTAAATATACTATTTGATATAATTCAAATTTTTATTTTTGTTAGAATATTTTTATCGTTTTTACCAATAGATAATAGTAATGGCTTTAGTAGGTTTATATATGATATTACAGAGCCTATTTTGGGACCTTGTGGTATGCTCTTAGAAAGATTAGGGATAGATACAGGATTTTTAGACTTTTCACCATTACTTGCATTATTGTTTATGAATTTGATTATTTATGTTTTGAAAATTATTATTTTTTAATATGGTGATAAGATGATTAACAACAAAGAACAGTATATATATCACATAAAAGATAAAAATGAAGTAATGAATATGAGAAGAGTCTTGGATAAAATAGAAATAGTTGAAGATAAACATATGGTTCAAGCTACGGATTTTCTAGATCCCTATGAGGTGAAACTTGCCAAATCTATCTTAAATAGGTTTGGTCATATATCCTATGTAGAGGATGGTGGACTTTTTAATGCTGAAAGAAAGATTCTTATAATTTATCCTGATTATATGGAATTTGATTTAGAAGAAAGCCCTATTGCTCCATTATCTATAAGAGGTAATATTGAAGGGTTAAAGCATAAAGATTTTTTAGGTTCTTTATTAGGATTAGGAATAACAAGAGAAAAAATTGGAGATATTTTAATACATGAGGACAATGTTCAAATAATAGTAAGTAGTGATATTTCTGACTATATTTTATTTAATTTAAGAAAAGTTGGGAACAATAATATAAATATTGAATACATAAACAGATATGATTTAAAAGAAGGAATTGAGATATATAAAGAGTTGATAACTAATTTGTCTTCTTTGAGATTAGATGTAGCTATAAGTAGTAGTTTTAACTTATCTAGAAATGATAGTTTAAATGTTATTAAAAATTGTAAAGTAAAAGTTAACTGGGAGCCAGTAAAGAAACCTTTTTTTGAACTGAAAGAAGGCGATCTTGTTTCAGTTAGAGGTCATGGAAGATTTGTTCTATATTCAATATTTGGCGCAACTAAAAAGGATAGATTAAAAGTTGGTATTAGAATATTTAAATAAATGGAGTGAAGGGAATGCTTACACCTTTAGACATACAGAACAAAGATTTTAATAAGTCTTTTAGAGGTTACAATGCGACAGAAGTGGATAGCTTTTTAGACGAAATTATTGTTGATTATGAAAAGCTTTATAAAGAAAATATTGAATTAAAAGAAAAAATTACAATTTTAAACGATCAATTAAAACAATATAATAATCTAGAGGATACCTTGAAAAATACATTGGTAGTAGCTCAAGGTACTGCTGAAGAAGTGACCAATACGGCAAAACAAAAAGCGGATTTGATCATAATGGAAGCAGAAGAGAAGTCTAGAAGAATAATAGAAAATGCTCATGATGAAGTGATAAAAATTCAAGAAGAATATGAGAGCTTAAGAAAAGAGATATATATTTTTAAGACTAGATTCAAATCTTTGATAGAAGCCCAATTGTCAACATTGGATGATTATTACAATGAAATAGAAAGTGCTTCATCGAAAGAATCTGTTGATGAGTTTGAAGGAGAAAAAGAAATAGAAAATATTGATAGAACAGATGATATGGGGGCATAGCCTCCATTTTTTTAAATCCTTGACAATATTGAAGAAATAATATAAATAATATATGTAAAACTATTTTTGGAGGAATTTGCTATGACAAAAATTATTGATATAGGAAATGGAGTTAAATTTGGTGGAGATGATTTCACAATTGTAGCAGGACCGTGTTCTGTAGAAAATGAAGAACAAATGGAATCTATAGGAAAATTTCTAAGTTCACTTGGAATAAAGGTTTTAAGAGGAGGAGCTTTTAAACCTCGAACTGATCCAAATGATTTTCAAGGTTTAGGATTTGAAGGGCTTAAAATACTAAAAAATATAAAAGATAAATATAAAATGAAAATAGTATCAGAAATTTTAGATCCTAGAGATATTGAACGAGCGTACAATTATATAGATATTATTCAAATTGGCTCAAGAAACATGCAGAATTTTCCACTGCTAAAAGAAGTGGGTAAGACTGACAAGCCTGTGCTCTTAAAAAGAGGTATGAGTTCTTCAATTGAGGAATGGCTTAAAGCTTGTGAATATATAAGCATGGAAGGAAATGAAAATATTATATTATGCGAGAGAGGAATAAGAACTTTTGAAAACTATACTAGAAATACATTAGATTTAGTGAGTGTACCAACAATTAAGTCATTATCAGAATATCCTATAATTGTTGATCCAAGTCATGGCACAGGTAGAAGAGAATTGATATTGCCTGCTACCAAAGCTTCATTAGCTATTGGTGCAGATGGAGTTATAATAGAAATTCATCCAAATCCTGAAATGGCACTTTCTGATGGTTTCCAATCTCTCAATTTTCATGAGTTTGAAATTTTAGCAAATGAAATTAAAAGACTAAAGAATTTGAATATATAAGAAGCAAACAAAATCTCCCTAAGTCATATGATGTAGTAGAAGTATGATGTGGGAGGTTTTGTTATGAGTAGAAAATATGATGATTATTTATTGCTGTTTTTCTTATTTCTTATATGGATATATGATGCAAGATTTTCTGGAGATAGTGTTTTGTTGTTTTTTTTATTGCTAAGTTTTTTTATATACTAGATGAGAGATTAACTCGGTATTATTTTATTTAAAGTGGGAATATTATCACTGAGTAGTTTTTTTATTTATTGCAAAAGGAAATAGAAATAAGCTTACTCATTATAGAAGATTTTATGGTTAGAATTGTAAAAAACCAAATAAAATCTTTAGCAGGAGGTAGATAATGGACAAGAAAGAACTTGCTCATTTTAGAGATTTGCTGCTTAAAGAAAGGGAAAAGGTTGAAGGTATTTTAAATAAGATGGAAAACAATTTTTTTGAGTCAATGGAAGAATATGCAAGCGAATTGTCCGCTTATGACAATCATCCAGCAGATCTGGGAACAGAAATGTTCATGAAAGAACATGATATGGGACTGAAAAATAAAAACAATGATACTATTTATGAAATAGAAGAATCACTTAGAAATATAGATGAAGGTAATTATGGAATTTGTAAGGTTTGTGGCAAAGAAATAGATTTCAATAGATTGGAATTACTCCCCTACGCTAAACTTTGTATAGATTGTTCTAAAAAAAGAATACCTTTAGAAAAGAAAATGAGTTTTAGACCTGAAGAGGAGGATAGACCTTTGCCTTTTTCCAAAAGTCATATTGATGAATTAAAAAGTGAAGGAATAGAATTTGATAGAGAAGACAGCTATCAAGCAGTGGCAAGATTTAATATGGTTAAAGATGATCCTTCTGATTCCACAGGAGATAATCAAGGAATATATGATGACTTAGAAGATGGTATTGTTGAAGATGTAGAAAAAATATCAGAAGAATATTATAAGGATACTCTTTAATTAGCTAGTTAAATATAACTAGCTTTTTTCTTGTAATAAATAGTTTAATAGATTAGAATAATATATGTAATTTGTTATTTAAGGAGGAACAAGATTTGTTGTATGGAATTTTTATATTAATAATTTTATTAGATCAATTTACAAAACAAGTAGCTGTAAAATATTTAAAATTGGGTGAACCTTTAATATTAATTGAGAATTTTTTGAGCTTTACTTATGTGGAAAATCGTGGAGCAGCTTTTGGTATACTTCAAAACAAAAAGATATTTTTTCTAATTATAACAGTAGCAGTTATATTTTTTGTAGTATTTTTTTTAAAAAAGAATTTTTATCACTTATCTAAACTCATGAAAGTTTCACTGGTGATGCTAATAGCTGGAGCTGTTGGGAATCTTATTGATAGAATAAGACTTGGATATGTAATAGATTTTATATCTGTGAGGTTTAGCAATGGTTATTATTTTCCAGTTTTTAATGTAGCAGATAGCTTTATAGTTATATCTACTATTTTAATTGTAATTATGGTGCTTTTTAATAAATATGAAGTTTAGTGGAGGATAAAATGGATATTGTTGAGATATATGTTGGTGAAGAAGATGATGAGAGAATAGATGCATATTTAGCTAAAGAATTAAATGAAATTTCGAGAAGTTATATTCAAAAATTGATTAAAGAAAATTTAGTTAAAGTAAATGGGAATTGTGTTAAATCAAAATATTTAGTTAAAGAAGGAGATTGTATATTAGTTGAATTGCCAGAACCTAAAAAACTAGAAATACTTCCTGAAGATATACCACTTGATATTGTATATGAGGATGAAGACATTGCAGTTATAAATAAACCTCAAGGAATGGTAGTTCATCCAGCGCCAGGAAATTATTCAGGTACTCTAGTAAATGCTCTTTTATACCATTTTGATAATTTATCTACTATAAATGGGATTATAAGACCAGGAATAGTACATAGAATAGACAAGGATACATCAGGTCTGCTTGTAATTGCTAAAAATGACTTTACACATAGAATACTTTCTGAAGAGCTAAAAAAGCATAATATTGTTAGAATTTATATTGCACTAGTTCATGGAAATATTAAAGAAGACAAAGGTACTATAAATGAACCTATAGGGAGACATCCTGTTGATAGAAAAAAAATGGCTGTTACAGCGAAGAATAGTAAGGAAGCTATAACTCATTTTGAGGTATTGGAGAGATTTGGAAATTATACATTGGTTAAAGCACAGTTGGAAACGGGTAGAACTCATCAAATAAGAGTTCATATGGCATATATAAATCATCCTGTAGTTGGAGATTTTGTATATTCAAATTATAAAAATAAATTTAATTTACAAGGACAGTTGCTTCATGCAAGGAAACTGGAACTCATACATCCAAGAACACAAAAATATATGAAATTTGAGTCAAGTTTGCCAGATTATTTTCTTAAAGTTCTTGATATTTTAAATAACAATAATTAGGGGTGAAGATATTGAAAACTAAAGCTGTTATATTAGATGAAAAAGCTATTGAAAGGGCGACTACAAGAATAGCTAATGAAATATTAGAAAGAAATAAAGGAACTGAAAACTTGATATTAGTAGGGATAAAGACTAGAGGGGTTCCTTTTGCAGAAAGGCTTTCAAGAAAAATATTTGAAATTGAAGGAATAAAGATACCTGTTGCTACGTTAGATATAACATTGTATAGAGATGATTTAACAGAGATTAGTTCTAATCCTATAATCAATAACGATGATTTCAATATAGATATAAACAATAAAGTAGTAGTTCTTGTTGATGATGTTATATTTACAGGACGAACTGTAAGAGCTGCATTAGATGCACTTGTAGATAAGGGAAGACCTAGAAAAGTTCAATTAGCTGTTTTAATTGATAGGGGTCATAGGGAATTCCCTATAAGGCCAGATTATGTTGGAAAGAATGTTCCTACGTCAAGAAATGAAATAGTTGGTGTGCAATTCGAAGAAATAGATGAAATGAATCAAGTGATAATAAGGGAAAAAAGGTAGATGACTAGTCATCTACCTTTCTTATATTGAAAATTTCTTGTGTACTAGGGCTTACATAGATAGTATTGTTGTTTTCATATATTACCATTCCTGGCTTTGAACCTTTTGGTTTCTTTACATTTTTTTTGTAAGTATAATCAACAGGAACATTTTGTGAGTTTTTTCCTTTGCTATGAAAGGCAGCTAATAGTGCAGCTTCATATAAAGTAGTATCAGGTACTTTTTTTTGCTCAGTTTTTATTATGACATGGCTTCCTGGTATATTTTTTGTATGAAACCATAAATCTTCCTTGTCTGCAAGTTTTAATGTTAGATGGTCATTTTGCTTATTGTTTTTGCCTACATATATATGAAAATTGTCAGAAGATAAGAAGTGATGAGGTTTAGATATTTTGTTGTTGTTTTTCTTTTTGTTTTTGTAAGAGCTTTTTATATATCCTTCACTCATCAGTTCATCCTTTATCTCTTCTAACTCTTCAATTTCGGTGCAATTTTCAATGGATATCAATATATTTTCTAAATAATCAATTTCTTCTTCTGTTTGAGGAATTTGACTTTCTAGAAGTTTAGAAGCATTTTTTAATTTAGCATATTTTTTATAATAGTGTTGAGCATTTTGTGAAGGAGATAATTTGACATCTAATGGGACTGAAACCTTTTCCATATCTTCAGTATAAAAGTTTTCCAACTGGATGCTATTTGTTCTTTTTGATATTTTATAGATATTTGCAGAAATTAAATCTCCATAAATTTTATATTTTTCTCTTTTTTTTGCTTCCAGTAGTTCTTCTTTTTGCTTTGCTAATTTGTTTATGGATCGATCTAACTTTGTTTGTATTGACTTTTTAATAGAAAGTGATTTTTGACTTATTCTATCCAATATATCTTTTTGTAGATAGTATTTATCTAGAACAAAACTCATAGACTCATTATATTCTACATTCATATCTCCATACTGGGATATATTCATGGAATGAAAATCAACTATTTCATTTCTTTCATTATGAAAAATAATATTTGGTGAGAAATTTTTAAATTTGATATCTTCCATTAATTCTTTAAAAGCTTTGAAAAGTATTTCTTTTTCATTTACATCTAAATAGTCCATGGATTTTCTTTCATCTATATGAGCACGATAGCATATTTCTCTACTGATAAGTGGACTTAATCCGATGAAATTTGTATATAAAAATTTAAATATTTGAGTATTTTTATTTTCTTCATCATATATTTTGATAAAAGTATCAAAGTTGATATCAATAGGATTTATTTTATCATTTGAAGGAGGAAATTCATATTTTAGTCCAGGTAGTACTTGCCTTACTCTACTCATATCATAAGGTACTCTTTTTATAGAATCTATTATAGTACTAGAAAGTTTATCTATGAGAATTATATTGCTATGCTTACCCATTATTTCTATTATTAGTTGTTTTATACTCATTTCGCCCATTTCATCGAGACATCTTATATCAATCATCACTATTCTATCTAATTCATACTGATTTATTTCAGTTATTATGCCATTTGTCAGATGTTTTCTCAATAGCATACAGAATACAGGTGGTGTATCTGGATTCTTTTTTGAATAATTGGTCAGGTAAATGCGAGGATTGTTGCTACTAGCAGAAAGAATAAGTTTATAATTTTTACCTAGATTATGAATATGTATAAGAATTTCATCTTTTTCTTGCTGATAGATTTTGGTTATTTTACCACCTAGAATGGAAGTTTCTAATTCGTTTATTACGGCTCTTGTTACTATTCCATCAAAAGACATTTACATTCCTCCAATATTTTTTCTTAAATTAAGTATAACATTTAATGCACAATAAATAAATAAAAACTCCTTTAGGGAAAAAATTTTAATATTTTGTAATAAAACATGGAATAATTCAATCATTAGTAATATAATTGGTAATATAAATTGGCTTGATAATAAATGTGAATGTGATAAAATTTACTAAAATAGTATTGAGAGGATGAAATATATGATAAAAAGCATGACAGGGTTTGGCAGGAGTGAAAATACTGATGGAGTACATAATTTCACTGTAGAAGTGAAAACTCTAAACCATAGATACAATGATACAATAATAAAAATGCCTAAACATATAAATTATGTAGAAGAAAATGTAAAAAAAATCATAAAGGGAAAAATAAGTAGAGGAAGAGTTGAAGTATATATATCGTTGGAATATGAAGATGATAGTAATATTGATGTAAAAGTAAATGTTCCTTTAGCTAGAGCATATAAAAGAGCTTTAGATGAGATGACAAATGAATTATTCTCTGATGAGAAAGTAACTATTGAACATATAATAAGAATGCCAGATGTTATAAAGACAAAGAGATTAGAAGATGATGAAAATCAAATTTGGTTGTGCCTAGAAAAGGCCCTTGAAGAAGCTTTAGACAATACTGTTGAAATGAGAATTCGAGAAGGGCATGAACTTTCTAAGGATATTAGAGAAAGAACTTTAAAAATAAAGAAAATGATAGAATCTATTGAGAAAAGAGCTCCTTTAGTTGTATTAGAATATAAGGAGAAGTTGAAAGAAAGAGTAGAAGAGCTATTAGATAATGAATATAAATTAGATGAAAGCAAGCTTGCCAACGAAGTTGCTTTTTATGCAGATAAAAGCAATATTACTGAGGAAATTGTGAGACTTTATAGTCATATAAATCAGCTTTTTGAATGTCTAGATAGTATAGAGCCAGTAGGAAGAAAATTGGATTTTTTGATACAGGAAATGAACAGGGAAGTAAATACTATTGGTTCGAAGTCTAGTGATATAGAGATAGGGAAGACCGTAGTCGAAGTAAAAAGTGAACTAGAAAAGGTAAGAGAACAAATTCAAAACGTAGAGTAACAGGAGGGGTAAGAAATGAATATCAAACTTATTAATATAGGATTTGGAAATATTGTGTCAGCAAATCGAATAATTGCTATTGTAAGTCCAGAGTCAGCACCTATAAAGAGAATGATTCAAGAAGCTAGAGATAGAGGCATGCTAATAGATGCTACATATGGACGTAGAACTAGAGCAGTTATCATTACTGATAGTGATCATATAATACTTTCTGCAGTTCAACCAGAAACTGTAGCTCATAGATTGAATAGTAAAGATACTATGGATATAGATCTAAATTAGAAGGAGGAATAGACGTGGAAGAAGGACTACTAGTTGTAGTATCTGGGCCATCAGGTTGTGGGAAAGGAACAATATGCAAGGAACTTCTTCGAAGAAATAAAGATATTATCATATCAATTTCTGCTACTACTAGAAAGCCAAGGAATGGAGAAGTTGAAGGAGTTAATTATTTTTTTATTGATAAAGAACAATTTGATGCTATGGTTCAAAATGATGAATTCATTGAGTATGCTAATGTTCATGGAAATTTTTACGGTACACCTAAAAAATTTGTTTTAGATAAGTTGAAAAATGGAGAAAGTATACTTTTTGAAATTGATGTACAAGGTGCAATTCAAATAAAAAAAATGTATCCAAAAGCAGTACTTATATTTATAGCTCCACCTTCTATGGAAGAGTTAAAAAATAGAATTGTTGGAAGAGGAACAGAAAGTAAAAGTGATATTGAAAAAAGATATGAAAATGCTTTCAAAGAATTGGAATATATAAAAGAATATGAGTACATGGTCATAAATGATGAAGTTATGAATGCTGTTGAAAAAATTGAATCAATCATAATGGCAGAAAAATGTAAAACCATAAGACAAAAAGAATTAATAAAAAAAATATTATCATAGGAGGTTTTTTATATGTATCCTTCAATTAATGAATTAACTAAAAAAGCAGATAGTAGATATACATTAGTTATGCTTGCTTCAAAGAGGGCTAGACAGCTAGTTGATGGTGCAAAACCATATATAGACACAGATTCAAACAAGCCCGTAAGCATTGCTATTGAAGAAATAAGGCAGGACAAAATAACGTATAGAAGACCTGATTTAAAAGGCCTTAAGTAGGTGATTAAATGCTAGAAGGGAAAAACATATTAGTTTGTGTAAGTGGAGGAATAGCAGCGTATAAAGTAGTAGATGTGGTAAGCAGACTAAAAAAATTAAATGCAAATGTGAATGTAATAATGACCAAATCAGCAACAAATTTTGTTGCTCCATTGACATTTCAAACATTGTCTCAAAACTTTGTAAATGTAGACATGTTTGAAGAGCCAAAGACTTGGGAAGTTGAGCATATTTCTTTAGCAGAAAAGGCAGATTTGGTTTTAATAGCACCTGCTACTGCAAATGTAATAGGAAAAATTGCAAATGGAATAGCAGATGATATGTTAACTACAGTAGTTATGGCAACAAAGGCCAAAGTCATATTTGCCCCTGCTATGAATACCAATATGTATACAAATCCTACTGTAAAAGAGAATATAAAAAAGTTAAAGGAATATGGATATGAGTTTATAAATACAAATGTGGGATTACTTGCTTGTGGAACTTATGGAGAAGGTAGGATGGCTGAACCAGAAGAAATAGTTGAGTATCTAAAAAGTTCTTTTTATGATAAAGATTTAAAGGAGAAAAAAATTGTTATAACTGCTGGTCCAACTATAGAACCACTTGATCCTGTGAGATATATGACAAACTTTTCAAGTGGCAAAATGGGATATGCTCTTGCTGAGATGGCTAAAAATAGAGGTGGCAATGTGGTTTTGATTACTGGACCTACTCATCTTTCTCCACCTAATGGAGTAAAAGTAATCAATATAAATACAACAAGAGAAATGCTTTATGCTATTGAGAGAGAATTTGATGACTGTCATGTTTTAATTAAAGCTGCAGCTCCATTGGATTATAGACCTGAAACTGTTAGTGATAAAAAAATAAAGAAAGGTGAAGAAGCGCTAGAGTTAAAGTTTATAAGAAATCCAGATGTTGCCATGTATTTTGGAAAGATAAAAGGCGAAAAAATCATGGTAGGATTTGCAGCAGAAACAGATAATTTAATAGAATATGCTAAAGGAAAAATGGAAAGAAAAAATTTTGATTTTATAGTAGCAAATGATGTGTCTAAAGAAGGTGCTGGTTTTAGAACAAATACGAATATTGTCAATATAATTGATAAGAGTGGTAGCGTTTCTGAATATCCCTTAATGAGTAAAGATGAGCTGGCGAATATTATTTTGGATAAGGTTGTAGGACTTTTAAATTAAAAGCTAGATAAGGCTCATCTAGCTTTTAATTTTTAAAAATGAAAAGGATTGGTAATGATGAAGAAATTTATTGCTCAAGTGATTGTGGACAACAAAACTTCAAATACGGACAAACCATATACTTATTTGATAAAGGAAGAAATGTTAGAAGACATCAGAGAAGGAATGAGAGTTGTTGTTCCTTTTGGCATGGGAAATCGACTCATTAAAGGAATTGTAATAAATATAGAAGAATATGAGAAAGAGTTTACTAAATTTAAATATATTGAGGATGTACTTGATGATAAACCTATTATTTCTAAAGAGATGATAGATTTAAGTTTTTGGATGAGAGACTATTATTTATCGTCATATTTGGATGCACTTCATCTTGTAATGCCACCAGGAAACATTAAAGAAATAAATACCTATATAAACCTTAAAAAAGAGTGGAAAGAAAAAATAGGTGATTTAGGACCAAAAGAAAAAGAAATTTTCGATATATTAATTAAAAATGATGGAATTAGTTTTGAAAATTTAAAGAAATTAAATAAAGATAAAAACTTGCGAAGAAAAGTCATTTCATTAGAAGAAAAAGGACTAATAAGAACAACATTAGAAATAGATACTAAAATCAGAAAAAAGTATGAGAGGTATGTTCATCTATGTAATAGGGAAGTTTTACTTGATGAACTGCTTTTAGATATAGATAAAAGAGCTAATAAGCAGATTGAGATTTTAGAATTTCTATATAATATAGATGAGATTTCAATGAAAGAACTTTTAAGAACAACTAATACATCTTTAAGCGTTGTAAAAACATTAGAGGAAAAAGGAAAAGTAGCAATTTATGAAAAGGAAGTCTTAAGAGATCCTATTCCTGACGATATTTGCAAATACAATAAACATGAACTTACAAAACAACAAAAATATTGTGTTGAAACTATTTACAGTGACATAAAAAAGGGAAAATGTGATAAGTTTTTAATTCATGGTGTTACTGGCAGTGGGAAAACAGAAATTTATTTGCAATTGATTGAAAAAATAATTGCGAGTGGAAAACAAGCAATAGTATTGGTCCCAGAAATATCTTTAACTCCTCAAACAGTTGAAAGATTTGTAGGAAGGTTTGGAGACAATGTAGCAGTATTACATAGCAAACTTTCTAATGGAGAAAGATTTGATGAATGGCGAAGAATAAAAGAAGACAAAGTCAAGATTGCAGTTGGAGCTAGAAGTGCTGTTTTTGCACCTTTTAACAATTTAGGAATTATCATAATAGATGAAGAGCATGAAAATAGCTACAAATCTAGTATGAATCCTAAATATGATGCCATTAAGGTAGCAGAAAAAAGATGTGAAATTGAGGGAGCTTCTTTAGTTTTAGGAACAGCTACTCCTTCTATAGAAACTTATTACAGGACTAAATTAAGTGAAATAAAACTTCTAACTTTAGATGAAAGAATAAATAATAAAAATCTACCTATGATGAGTATAATAGATATGAGGGAAGAACTAGACAAAGGAAACAAGTCAATATTAAGTATTGAATTATATAAGGCAATAGAGGAAAATTTAAAGAACAAAAAGCAAACGATATTATTTTTAAATAGAAGGGGATATTCAACTTTTGTATCCTGTAGGAAATGTGGTTATGTAGTTAAATGCGATAATTGTGATGTTTCTATGACCTATCACTTCAAAGAAAATAAATTAAAATGTCATTATTGTGGAATGAGTTTAAAACCTCCGGAAGTTTGTCCTAAGTGTGGGAGCAAATATATAAAGTATTTTGGAATTGGTACTGAAAAAATTGAGGAGACTATAAAAAACTATTTTCCTCAAGCCAGAGTAGCTAGAATGGACTTAGATACCACTTCTAAAAAAAATAGTCATATTAAAATACTAAATAGGATGAAAAAAGGAGAAATTGATATTTTAATTGGTACTCAGATGATAACTAAAGGTTTAGATTTTCCATTAGTCACCTTGGTAGGGATTATAGCTGCTGATACTAGCTTGAATTTACCCGATTTTAGGTCAGCAGAAAGAACATTTCAACTTCTAACTCAAGTAGGTGGGCGAGCAGGAAGAGGAGATTTTGAGGGAAAAGTCATAGTTCAAACATACAATCCAAGTCATTTTAGTATACAAATGGCTAAAAATTATGAATACAATGAGTTTTATGAAACTGAAATAATGATGAGAAAAGAATTTAAATATCCACCTTTTATTGATATACTAGATATAGTTATATATGGTCCAGAAGAAGAAAGAGTGATAAATTCTGCTAAAAAGGTGCATAGTGATATTGTAAAACAATTAGAAAAAGAATCTAGACGTGATTTAGTAGAAAATATATTTGGACCAAATCCGGCACCATTAGAAAAACTTAAAAACAATTATAGATGGCAAATACTTTTTAAATGCAATAAAAATGATTTAGACCTGTTAAAAGGTGTTATAAAAAGGGTATGTATAGACAATAGTCAAAGTAAGCATTATAAAGGTATAAAATTTAATATAGATGTAAATCCAAATTCTATATTGTAGGGGGAATAAAATATGGCAGTAAGACAAATAAGGTATTTAGAGGATCCTATACTGAGGAAAAAATCAAGAGAAATAACTGATATAAATGATAGGATAAAGACTTTATTGGATGATATGGTTGAAACGATGTACAAAAGTGAAGGTGTAGGTTTAGCTGCACCTCAGGTTGGTATTTTAAGAAAAGCTGTAGTTATAGACGTAGGTGAAGGACTATTGAAACTAGTCAATCCAGAAATACTCGAAGTTGAAGGAGAAAACATAGATTTTGAAGGATGCTTAAGTATACCTGGGAGTTCAGGCAAGGTAATAAGACCTGAAAGAGTTAAAGTTAAATATCTTGATATAGATGGGAATGAAAAGATAATTGAAGGTACTGGACTTTTAGCAAGAGCTCTTTGTCATGAAATAGACCATTTAGATGGAATACTTTTCATCGATAAAATGATAGAAGAAGAGTAGGTGTGTTTAAAATGAATATAGTATATATGGGAACACCTGAATTTGCTGTGCATCCACTAGAGACACTATTCAACTCAGGTTTTAATATTCCATTAGTTGTTTCTCAAGAAGATAAACCAAAGGGTAGGGGTAAAAAACTATTACCTACTCCAGTAAAGAAAAAAGCTCAAGAATTGAATTTAGAAATATATCAACCTAAAAAAATAAATTGCGAAGAATGCATTCAAAGAATAAATGAGATAAATCCAGATTTTATAGTTGTAGCAGCTTATGGACAAATACTTAAAAGTGAAATTCTTTCAATACCTAGATATGGTTGTATAAATATACATGCTTCATTATTACCTAGATATAGAGGTGCAGCTCCGATAAATTGGGCAATAATAAATGGTGAAGATGAAACGGGAATAACTATTATGAAAATGGAAGAAGGACTGGATTCTGGAGATATTCTTTTAAAGAAAAGCATACCAATAACTGAAGCAGATGATTCTATAACTATTCATGACAAACTTTCAAAACTTGGTGGAGAACTTATCATTGAAGGATTAATGGGAATAGTAGATGAAAGCATAGTAGCGGTCAAGCAAGACCACTCAAAATCCACATATGCACCTATGCTAGATAAAAAATCAGGTAAAATTGATTGGAATAAATCAGGGAAAGATATAAGAAACCTTGTTAGAGGTCTAAAACCTTGGCCTTTTGCTTATACTTTTTACAATGATTTGAATATAAAAATACATGAAGTGAGTATAATAGATAAATATAAAGATGGTGAGATTGGAGAAATAGTCAAAGTTTCCAATGAAGGTGTATTTGTCAACTGCAGTGATTCGACTATTGTGATTGAAGAATTACAATTTCCGGGGAAAAAGAAATTACAGGTTGAGGAATATATTAGAGGAAATACCATTGAAGAAGGTACAATACTTAAATAGTATTTTATATAAATAACCTGTAAAGGAGGCTATTTAAAATGTATGGTGGATATTATTATGGTGGATCCGGAACATATTTGTATTTGCTCATTCCAGCACTAATATTGTCTCTATATGCACAGGCCAAAGTAAACAATACTTTTAGCAAATACCTTAGGGTATCTAGTTATTCAGGCTATACGGGTAGAGAAGTGGCTAGAATGATATTAGATAGAAATGGTTTATATGATGTAAGAATAGAACAAGCTGGGGGACAACTTACAGATCACTATGATCCTAGAACCAAGGTTATCAGATTGTCTTATGATGTATACAATGGAACTTCAATAGCTGCATTGAGCGTAGCTGCTCATGAGGTAGGCCATGCTATTCAGCATGGAGAAGGCTATTTTCCATTGATTTTAAGAAATAATATTGCACCTATTGCGAGTATTGGGGCAAGATTTGTATGGATTTTTATTTTGTTAGGTTTTGCTATAAGTCCATTATTGTTAGAAGTAGGGATAATCTTATATTTGGGCATAGTTCTTTTTCAAGTTGTTACTTTGCCAGTAGAATTTAATGCAAGTAATCGGGCTTTGGCACAATTAGAATCTGGAATTGTGTCTGCAAATGAAATAGGTCCTGCAAAAGAAGTTCTAAAGGCAGCTGCATTGACTTATGTAGCTGCAACATTGGTAGCGATAGGTCAGCTTTTAAGACTTATTTCATTATCGAATAGAAGAGATTAAAGGGGGTTTGCCCCCTTATTTTTTTGTTATATTTGTGTATAATGTTTTTGGAGGGAATGAAATGACAAAAAATGCTAGAGAAGTTGCTTTAAATATATTAATAGAAATAGATGAAAAAGGTGCATATTCGAATATTGTTTTAAATAAAATTGGAAGAGAGAAATTAAGTAAATTAGATGAAAATTTTGTTAGGGAGCTGGTATACGGTGTATTAGAAAATAGATTGTATTTAGATTGGGTAATAAAAAAATTTTCAAAGATTAAATTAAAAAAAATTGAACCAATCATATTAGAAATATTGAGAATGGGGGTATATCAAATCGTGCTTATGGATAAAATTCCAGATAGTGCAGCAGTTAATGAATCAGTTAAATTAGCAAAAAAATATTCTCATATTGGTTCTGCGAAGTATGTAAATGGATTGCTTAGAAATGTATCTAGAAATAAAGATAGTATTAGAGAAATAGATTTAGAAGATAAAAAAGAGTATTTAAGGATAAAGTACTCACATCCAGAATGGATGATAAATAGATGGCTAGAGGAATTTGGAGAAGAATTTACGGAAGATTTGTGTAGGGCAAATAATACTAGACCTAAATTGAATATAAGGATCAACACATTGAAAATAAAAAGGGAACAACTAAAATATATATTAGAAAGTAAGGGTTATATTGTTTCTAACACCAACTATGCTAGTGACGGATTGATAATAGAGAATCCACAAGGAATTATAGATATTGAAGAATTTAAAGCTGGTTTCTTTATCATACAAGATGAAAGCAGTATGCTTGTATCTCAAATTTTGGATCCTAAGGAAGGTAGTCTGGTTTTAGATTTATGCAGTGCTCCAGGAGGTAAAACTACTCATATTGCTCAAAAAATGAATAACCATGGGAAAATTTTAGCTAGAGATATTTATGAACATAAACTAAAACTAGTTCAGGAAAATTCAAATAGACTTGGAATAGATATTATTAAAACAGAAAAATTTGATTCTATAGAATTAGATGAAAATTTAATTGAGAAAGTAGACTATGCATTGATAGATGCACCATGTACTGGATTAGGAATGATACGAAGAAGACCAGAAATAAAATGGAATAGAACAGAAAACGATATTGTAAATATGAGTGATATTCAGTATAAGATATTAAAAAATGCTAGCAAATATTTAAAGTCTGGGGGAACACTTGTGTATAGTACTTGCAGTATAGAAAGAGAAGAAAACATTGATATTATAAATAAATTTATTAGTGAAAATGAAGATTTTAAATTAGTTAGTGTTGA
This sequence comes from Sporanaerobacter acetigenes DSM 13106, assembly GCF_900130025.1. NCBI lineage: Bacteria > Bacillati > Bacillota > Tissierellia > Tissierellales > Sporanaerobacteraceae > Sporanaerobacter > Sporanaerobacter acetigenes. The sequence continues at coordinate 60,512 of NZ_FQXR01000008.1, forward strand.
CAATTTATTGGATTCGAAGGAAAATGTAAGCACAGCTAAGGATGGATATATTGAGTTATTTCCACATATACATGGTACTGATGGTTTTTTCGTAGCCAAACTTTTAAAGAATTATAGATAAATTTTTGTTGACTGTGATATAATATTTAATTAAGAAAAAGTTAGGAGGGGTTTTTTGTACTATAATGATTTAAAGTCCTTTTCTTTAGATGAAATGAAATCAATATTCGTTGAAATGGGACAAAAGGAATATAGAGCAATACAAACTTTTAAATTTATACACCAAAACATGGTGAATTCCATAGAAGATATAACTGTTCTATCTAAAAGTCTTAGGGACAAGCTGAATGAAAATTTTAGTATTAGCGATATAAGTATTGCTGAAAGATATGATTCAAAACTTGACAATACAAAAAAATATTTGTTTAAGTTGGAGGATGCCAATATAATTGAAAGTGTTGCTATGGAATATAAACATGGAACAACTGCTTGCATATCAACTCAAGTAGGATGTAAGATGGGATGTGCTTTTTGTGCTTCTACAAAAGGAGGCCTTATAAGAAATTTAAGTTCTGGAGAAATACTTAGCCAGGTATATAATATACAGAATGATTTAGATATAAAATTAAGTAATATTGTTTTAATGGGAAGTGGCGAACCCTTAGATAATTATGAAAATGTGATTAAATTTTTAAATATATTGCATGATGAAAATGGCCAAAATTTAAGCTATAGAAACATTACATTATCTACTTGTGGGGTGGTGCCTAAGATATATAAATTGGCAGAACAAGAATTGCCAATTACATTGTCTATTTCTCTTCATTCACCCTTTAATGAAGAAAGAAAAAGGATAATGCCTATAGCAAAAGCTTATTCATTAGATGAACTTTTAGAGGCCTGTAGATATTATATAAATAAGACCAATAGAAGGATAACTTTTGAATATACTTTAATCAAGGAAATAAATGATAGAAAAGAGGATTTAAACGAATTAAGTAGAATACTAAAAGGACTTCTTTGTCATGTAAATTTGATTTCCTTAAATCCAATTGAAGAATTTGCTAAAGACAAAGCTAATAAAAATACTATCGAAATGTTCAAAAGAGAATTAACTAAAAGTGGGATTCCAGTTACCATAAGAAGAGAAATGGGTTCAGATATAAATGCTGCTTGTGGACAATTAAGGAGAAAATACATAAGTAAAGAAGATCACATCTAGGCTCAATTTATTTAGTGAGGTGATGGTATGCAAATAGGAGTTTGTTCAGACATAGGAAAAGCTAGGGAAAATAATCAAGATTCTTATTTTTACTCTCAAAGAATGGATTTTCCGCTATTTATAGTAGCAGATGGTATGGGAGGACATAAAGCTGGTGAAGTAGCTAGTTGCATGGCAGTAGAAATAGTTAAAGATTTTTTTCTTGATAAAAAGAAACAAAATTTATTAGACAATGAAGAAAATCTAATATCTTTTATCGAAGAATCTATTAATAGAGCAAATGATAAAATCTACAAGAAAGCTATAAGTAATGAACAATACAACGGAATGGGTACAACTTTAACTATGGCATATTTTTTAAATGGTAAAGTTTTTATTGGTCATGTTGGAGATAGTCGAGCTTATTTGGTTAGAGATAATGGACTTATGCAATTAACTGATGATCACTCTCTTGTTGCAGAACTGGTTAAAAAAGGCAGTATAAGTAAAGAAGAAGCTCAATATCATCCACAGAGAAATATTATAACTAGAGCAGTAGGGACAAGTGAAGAGATAGATGTTGATATTAAATTTGTAGAAATAAAAAATGATGATATACTTTTGATGTGTACTGATGGATTAACTAGTATGATTGAAGAAAACGAAATTAAAAATTTGTTATTAGTTGGAAGTAATATGCAAGAATCATGTAATGATTTAATTAAAAAGGCTAATGATTTGGGTGGGCTAGATAATATAACAGTAATAGCTATGAAAATTGTATGAATTGGGGTGACAAAATGATTGGAAAAGTTTTGGGTGGACGTTATGAAATAATCGAAAAAATTGGCGGCGGAGGAATGGCTGTAGTATATAAGGCTAGATGTAGGCTGCTTAATAGATATGTGGCTGTAAAGGTATTGAGAGAAGAATTTATAAATGATGAAGAGTTCATAAATAAATTTAGGCGAGAATCTCAAGCTGCTGCTAGTTTATCTCATCCTAATATTGTTAGTATCTATGATGTTGGGATGGAAGATGATATTTATTATATTGTCATGGAATATATAGATGGAAAGACATTAAAAGAAGTCATTGATGAAAAAGGAAAATTGACAGCCAAAGAAACAATAGAGTATTCGATTCAAATTGCAGAAGCGCTGGAACATGCACATAGGAATCATATTGTTCATAGAGACATAAAACCTCACAATATTATGGTTACACGGGATGGCAGAATTAAGGTAACTGACTTTGGCATTGCAAGGGCGGCAAACGCAAGTACTATGACTAATACTTCTACTGTGATTGGATCTGTTCATTATTTTTCTCCAGAACAAGCTAGAGGAAGATTTACAGATGAAAAATCAGATATCTATTCTCTTGGAATTGTAATGTATGAAATGATAACTGGAAAGGTTCCATTTGAAGGTGAAAGTCCTATATCAGTAGCATTAAAGCATATACAAGAAGAAATTGTACCACCTACAGAAATTGACAGTAGTGTGCCTAAAAATATTGAATATATAATTATGAAATGTGTTAGAAAAAATCAAAATGAAAGATATCAAAATGCTAGTGAACTCTTAAAAGATTTGAGAAAAGTAAAATACTCTAAAGAAGACATGAATTTTGTAGATAACATAGATACGCTTGATTCAGCTACTAGAATCATACCTATAGTGAAAGATGAGGGAGAAAATGAGGAAATGAAAACTAAACCTAAGAAGAAGAAATCAAACAAAGGTAGCAACAATGGCGGGAAAAGGGTAATTTTTTGGGCTGTATTTCTTGCTTTTTTATTGACAACAGGATTAGCTTTTGGAATTTATAAATTTAAAGATGGGTTTTCATCAAAAGAAATAGAAGTTCCAGATATTGTAGGGTGGGATGTAGATAAGGCTAGAGAAGAAATTGAAGGAATGGGTCTTAAATTTGAAGTAGAAGATACAGTATATAGTAGTGAGTTTGAAGAAAATAAGATTGTTTATCAAAGTAAAGAACCAGGTACAGTTGTTAAGAAAAATTATCCAATTAAAGTGAAGGTAAGTAAAGGTGGAAAATTAGTCAAAGTTCCAAATTTAATAAATAAAGATATCAATGAAGCAAGCTTATTGTTAAAAGAAAGAAGTTTAGATGAAGATGTTGAGTTTAGAAATGATGACAAAATTCCTATAAATATAGTCATAAGCCAAGATCCTGAGCCTTATGAAGAAGTAAAAGAAGGAACTAAAGTGAAATTGGTTGTGAGCCAAGGCCCAGAAAAGAAAATGACTATTATGCCTAAGCTAGTTGGGATGAAAGAAAATGAAGCTAAAAGGGCAATAGTAGCAAATAGATTAGTATTAGGTAAAGCTGACCCCCAATTTAGTGACGAAGTTCCAAAAGGTACAGTTATATGGCAGAGTTATGAAAGTGGAACAGAATTAGAAGAAAATACTGTAGTTGATATATATGTAAGCGATGGACCAGAAAAGAAAAAAGACGAAGAAAAGAGTAATGAAAATCAAAACGAGGAAATACCTATGAATCTTAGTATTAGTCTTCCTCAAGATAGAAGCCAGACAGAAGTTAAGGTATTTAGAATACAAGATGGTGTGACTGAACAGGTATATAATCAAGTACACAATGTGACTGAAGAAAATTTAATTATTCCTGTTAAGGGAAAGCCAAATGCAAAATTTGATGTGTATTTTGATGGTAATTTTTATGATACTTATGGCAAACAATAAAATCAGGAGGAATATATGCTAGAAGGAACTATAGTTAAAGGTATTGGTGGCTTTTATTATGTAAAAACTTTAGATGGTATATATGAATGTAGAGCAAGGGGAGTTTTTAGAGAGAAAAATATTACTCCCCTTGTTGGGGATAAAGTTATAATCAGAGAAAAAACTACAGATAAAACAGGTTATGTAGAGGAAATATTGGAAAGAAAAACACAACTTCATAGGCCACCAGTTTCGAATGTAACTCAAGCTGTAATTGTTATGAGTATAAAAAATCCAAATCCAAATTTATGGTTACTGGACAGGTTTTTGCTATTGGCGGAGAAAGAAAATTTATATATAACAATTGTGTTTAATAAAATTGATTTGGAAGAGGACTTAAAGACCAATATTTTTATTGACACATATGCTAAAGCAGGATATAGAGTAATAACTACAAGTTGCAAAAAATCTATTGGAGTTGAAGAACTGAAGAGTATTCTTAAGGATAATATAACAGTTTTTGCGGGACCTTCAGGTGTGGGAAAGTCTTCTTTGATAAATAAAATTCAGCCAGGATTAGAATTGAAAACTGGTGAAATAAGTGATAAAACTAAAAGAGGTAAACATACTACTAGACATGTAGAACTTATGGAATTAGATATTGGAGGATACATATTAGATACTCCTGGATTTAGTTCTCTAAATATTGATTTTATTCAAAATGTAGAAGATGTGCAGTACTATTTTAAAGAAATTAAAAAATATAGCCATATGTGTAGATTTAATAGTTGTTTACACATAAATGAACCAGAATGTGAAGTAAAAAGGCAAGTAGAAGAAGAAAATATAGGAAAAACTAGATATGAGAATTATTTGAGCTTTGTAGATGAGATAAAAAGTATTAGGAGGTACTGATATGGCAAAAATTTCACCGTCTATTTTATCAGCGGATTTCAGCAATTTAAAAGAAGAAATAGGAAAAGTTGAAGAAGGAGGAGCAGATTTTATTCATCTAGATGTTATGGATGGTATTTTTGTTCCAAACATTACTTTTGGACCACCAGTTATCAAAAAAATTAAAGCTGTCACAGAAGTTCCTTTTGATGTACATTTGATGATCGATAGACCAGAAAGGTATATTGAAGATTTTATAGTAGCTGGTGCAGATATTATCACTGTTCATGCAGAGTCTACTACACATTTACATAGAACTATTCAGTATATAAAAAGTTATGACAAAAAAGTGGGCGTGGCATTGAATCCTTCTACTTCACTTGAAAGTATCGAATATGTTCTTGAGGACATTGATATGGTATTGATAATGACAGTAAATCCAGGTTTTGGTGGACAATCCTTTATACCAGCAATGAAAAGAAAAATACAAAGATTAAGAAAAACAATAGATGACAACAATTTAGATATTAAAATAGAAGTAGATGGAGGAGTTAAATTAGACAACGCAAAGGAAATCATAGATTTAGGTGTGGATATATTAGTTGTTGGTTCAGGAATCTATGGTGCGGAAGATGTTGTTCAACGAACAAAGATGTTTAAGAATATTTAATGTACATTTTTGGCTATTTGTGATACAATTAATTTGAATTTAATTTAATATGTAACACTGGGGGAGCCTTTTGGCTGAGAGGGAACTAAAATTCCGACCCTTGAACCTGAACTAGGTAATACTAGCGGAGGGAAGTGATTTGTCAGTTTGTATACAAACCCATTACCTTACTTCAGGTGATGGGTTTAATTTTTAAATTAATTATATTTATAGGAGGATGAGGAAAATGGAAAAGAAGTGGAATGTAAAAATGCTTGCTGAAGGAGGCATAATGATTGCATTAGCAACATTATTGAGTTATGTCCGAGTATTTAAAATGCCTCAAGGAGGTTCAGTGACAGCAGGGAGTATGATTCCAATTATGATTTTTGCTATGAGATGGGGAGTAGGACCTGGTATACTTGTAGGAAGTTTATATGGAGTGTTGCAATGCATTCTTGATCCACAAGTATATTATCCTATACAGTTTTTTTTAGACTATCCAATTGCTTTTGGATTTTTAGGACTTGCTGGTATTGCTAAATTGGATAATAAGAGTATGCATAAGCAAAGTTATCTTCTAACAATTTTGGGGGTATTATTATCTATAAGTGGTAGATTTGTTTCACATTTACTTTCAGGTGTTATATTTTTTGCTGAATATGCCGGAGAACAAAACCCTTGGGTTTATTCAGCTATATATAATGGAAGTTACTTGTTGCCAGAGTTTATTATTTCTACTATAATACTTATATTACTATGGAAACCTCTAAGTAATATAAAAAAATAAATGGAATTGGAAGGATTTTCATGAAAGGACTTATTGTTTCGAATGGTGAAATTTCAAATCTAAATTTGTTAAAATCTATTGCTAAAAGTGTAGATATGATTGTATGTGCCGATGGAGGTGCAAATCATATTGCTAAAATTGGTTTTATACCAGATTTGGTAGTTGGCGATTTGGATTCTATAAATGATGACACTTTAAATATTATAAATACTGAAAATGTTCCTATCCTGAAATATAGTACTCATAAAGACTATACAGATACGGAATTAGCAATTGAATATTTAATAGATAAAGGAATGGATGAAATTATCTTTATGGGCGTTACTGGCTCAAGAATTGATCATACATTGGCTAATCTATACTTATTAAATAAGCTACTTAAAAGAGATATAAGAGGAATAATAGTTGATGATAAAAACACAATTTATATAACTAATAGTGTTTTAGAATTAAAAAGGAAAGAAGGAACTTTCGTTTCTGTAATTCCTATTAGTTCTAATGGAGCCAAAGTGACTTTAAAAGGGTTTTTGTATGAAACAAATGAAGTTTTATTTGAATTTTCCTCTACTTTGGGTGTCAGCAATCAGATTGTCAAAGAAAAAGGAATTATAGAAGTTTTAAACGGCACTTGCCTCGTTATTGTATCTAAAGATTAAGCCCCTAAAAGGGGCTTTTTTCGTAACAATCTTTTTTGGAACTAACTATTAATCAAAGAATAATATGTAGTATAAGTTATTTATGAGGTGGTGTTTATGAAGAAATTTTGGAAAAGACATTTTCGCAAGTATTCAAATAAAAAAATATTAGGAATAATTTTGGTGCTTATTGGGATCTTAATTATAGCAAAAGTTATTCCAATGAGTTTTTGGTTGTTTTTAATTGGCTTTGTAATAATGATTTTTGGAATATATCTTATAAAATGTGGATAAAAAAAGGCTTCCTTTGCGTGACATTGGAAGCCCTCTTTTTTAAAGTGCTCTAGTAACATTTCCAGATCTAAGGCATCTTGTACAAACATAAATTCTCTTTGGAGAACCATCTACAATAGCTTTAACTCTTCTAACATTAGGAGCCCAAGTTCTGTTGTTTTTCTTATTTGAGAAAGTCACTTGATTTCCATAGACTTTTCCTTTTCCACATATTTCACAATATTTAGCCATATAAAACACCTCCTTAAATGACTGTTGCAAATATTATTTTAAACAGTACATATATTTACATAAGATAACACAATATATTTTAACACAATAGGTGAGATTATTGCAATATAGATTTAAATATAAAAACTTAAATTGGCAATAGTTGAACTATTTAATACAATAAGGTAAAATATAAACATGAGCAAATAAAAATTAAGGAGGAGATTTATATGCCAGGTAAATTCACAACTAATCTTGGTTCTGTTAGTATAGATGATAATGTTATAGCAACTATTGCAGGACTTTCAGCTATGGAATGTTATGGTATTGTGGGAATGGCTAGTAAAAATGCAACTGATGGTTTTTTTGAAATGGTAAAATGGGAAAATTTATCAAAAGGTGTAAAAATAATTTCACAAGAAAATGAGGTTAATATTGATTTACATGTGATACTCCAATATGGAGTAAAAATTTCAGTGGTTGCAGGAAATATAATTGAAAAAGTAAAATACAATGTAGAAAATTTAACCGGATTAAAAGTGGGTAATATAAATGTATATGTACAAGGAATCAATGTTCAAAAGTAGTATAGGGAGGTAAAAGATTTGAAAATTCAGTTTGTAGATGGTATTTTACTTAAAAAAGCATTTATTGGAGCAGCTAATTTTTTGGAACAAAGCAAAGAGGAAGTCAATGCGTTAAATGTATTTCCTGTACCAGATGGAGATACTGGAACAAATATGTCTTTAACTTTTCAATCAGCTATGAAGGAAATATTGAATTTAAATGAATATAGTGTTGAAAAGGTAGCGATGGCAGCTAGTAACGGTTCTCTTATGGGTGCGAGGGGAAATTCTGGTGTTATATTATCTCAGCTTTTTAGAGGACTAGCTAATGGACTGAAAGGCAAAGAAAAAGCAGATGCAAAAGAATTAGCCAAAGCTTTTAAACTTGCTTCTGATACTGCATATAAAGCTGTAATGAAACCTACTGAAGGGACTATACTTACAGTTGCTAGAGAGTGCGCTGAAGCCGCAATTACTTTGTCTAAGAATGAAAAAGACATTGTTATTTTTTTAGATAAGGTAATTCAACAAGGCAATATTGCCCTCAATAAAACCCCTGATATGTTGCCAGTACTTAAAGAAGCTGGTGTAGTTGATGCAGGTGGAAAGGGATTGATGGTAATACTTGCTGGTGCTTTTAAAGCCTTGACCACCAATGGAGAAATAAAATATGAAACTGTAGCAAGCAAAAAATCTGAAGACACACATTTTAAAAAGGAACTATCTACTGGTGAAATAAAATTTGGTTATTGTACTGAATTTATTGTCAAAAATACTAAGGAAGATGTAGAAAATTTCAAACAAGAACTTTCAAAATATGGTGACTCTCTTTTGGTTGTAGGAGGAAATGATCTTATTAAAGTTCATGTTCATACCAATAATCCTGGACTAGTATTAGAGAAAGGATTATCCATAGGAGAGTTACACGACATAAAAATTGATAATATGAGAGTTCAGCACAGGAATTTGCTAGTTGAGGAAGATTGTGATTGTATTGACAACAAGGTGATAAATTTAAATGAAAAAAAAGAAAAAAAGAAGTATAGTTTTATCACTGTAGCTATGGGAGATGGAATTGCTAGTGTATTTAAGGATTTAAATGTGGACTTTATAATACCTGGTGGTCAAACTATGAACCCTAGTACTGAAGATATACTAAATGGAATAAAAGAAGTTGAAGGAGAAGATATAATTATACTTCCTAACAATGGGAATATAGTATTGGCAGCAGAACAAGCTCAAAAGATGAGTGAAAGAAAAGTTCATGTATTTCCAACTAAAAGTATTCCAGAAGGCATATCTGCACTACTTGCTTTTAATGCAGAAGTTAATGTTGAAGAAAATCTAGATAATATGAAATCAGCAGTACAGAATGTAAAAACAGGGCAAGTAACTTATGCTGTTAGAAATACTGAGATAAATGGAACAAAAATCAGTAAAGATGACATAATAGGAATATGCAAAGGTGATATCAAATCTTCCGGTAAAGATATTCAAGAAACATCTTTAGAATTACTTAAAAAAATGGTTGACGAAGATACTGAATTAATAACTATATTTTATGGAAATACTATTGAAGAAAAAGAAGCCAATAAACTTGGAGAATTGGCAGAGAAAGAATTTAAGGATTGCGATATTGAAGTTATTTATGGAGGTCAACCAATATATTATTATATTTTTTCAGTTGAATAATCATTTATCCCCTACTTTAAAAGGTAGGGGAAATATATTGTTTGAGGTGTTATAATGGATAGATTGTCCATGTCAGTTCAATATGTAAAAGGAGTAGGACCAAAGAGAGCGAGCAAATTGAGAAAGCTAAATATACATACTGTAGAAGATCTGATTTATTATTTTCCAAGAAGCTATGAAGATAGAAGAAACTTTAGTAGAATCAGAGATTGTTCTCATGGACAGAAAGTAAGTTTAAAAGTGTATGTAGCAGGTTATCCTTCTGTTTTAAGACCAAGAAAAAATCTTTCTATTTTGAAGGTACCTGTAAAAGATGAGACTGGAATAGCTTATTTAATATGGTTTAATCAAGACTATCTAGCGGATAAATTTAATATAGGCGAAGAATTAAATGTAAATGGTAAAATAAAAAGGATTGGAAATGAAGTTCAAATTTCAAATCCTGTTTTTGAAAAGAAAAATAGTTACAAAGATAAAGTTGGTAGTATTGTACCTATATATTCACTAACTGAAAATTTAACCAACAATGAAATGGTTTTAATAATGAAAAATGTTTTAAAAGACTACATAGATAAAATAGTGGAGATTTTTCCTAAAGACATGTTGTCAAAACTTGATTTGATGCCAGTAAAACAAGCAATTTTAAACGTCCATTTTCCTAAAAATGGGGAAAGCTATAAAAGGGCAAGAGAGAGATTAGTTTTTGAAGAACTGTTGGTATTGCAATTAGGTCTTTTTATGATAAAGAACAATGTCAAATTTGACAATTTAGGAATTAAATTTGATGCAGTTGAAGAAGTAGAAGACTTTATATCTAGATTACCTTTTCAACTTACTAATGCACAAAAAAAAGTTTTTAAAGAAATTGAGAAGGATATGGAATCTGATAAGCAAATGAATAGATTAATTCAAGGCGATGTAGGTTCAGGTAAAACTGTAATAGCGGCACTTGCTATGTTTAAGGCATGGAAATCTGGTTATCAATCTGCAATGATGGCACCTACGGAGATTCTTGCCTCACAGCATTATGAAAACATAAGCCACATGATGGAAAAATACGGAATGAAATGTGAGTTATTAGTAGGTAGTTTATCTAACAAAAAGAAAGAGGAAGTTCTAGATAAGCTTAAAAATGGTGAAATAGATATACTAGTTGGGACTCATGCAATCATTCAAGATAATGTTCAGTTTAAAAATTTAGGTCTTGCTATTACTGATGAGCAGCATAGATTTGGTGTTAGACAGAGAGCTATATTTTCACAAAAAGGATTAAATCCAGATATAATTGTCATGACTGCTACTCCTATTCCAAGAACTTTGGCTTTGATATTGTATGGGGATTTGGATATTTCAATAATTGATGAATTGCCTCCTGGAAGAAAAGCAATAGAAACTTATGCTGTTGGTTTCAATATGTTAGGAAGAGTGAATGAATTTGTGAAGAAACAAATTCGTGAAGGCAGACAAGCTTATATAGTTTGTCCACTTATTGAAGAATCTGATACATTGAATATACGTGCAGCTTTAGAAATATATGATAAATTTAAAGATGAAACATTTACCGATTTTAAAGTGGGCTTACTTCATGGCAAAATGAAAGCAGATGAAAAAGACAATATAATGAATAAATTTAAAGATGGAAAGATTGATATACTTGTTTCTACTACAGTCATAGAAGTAGGAGTCAATGTACCAAATGCTAATATTATGGTTATATATAATGCAGAGAGGTTTGGACTTTCACAGCTACATCAGCTAAGAGGGAGAGTTGGCAGGGGAGAATATCAATCATATTGCATATTGATAAATGAAGGAAACAATAAAGTTGCAAGAGAAAGAATGCGAATAATGCAAAAAACTAATGATGGATTTAAAATATCAGAAAAGGATTTAGAATTGCGAGGTCCTGGAGAATTTTTTGGAACTAGACAACATGGACTACCTGATTTGAAAATAGCTAATTTATTTACAGATATGGAAATACTAAAATTGGCACAAAGTGAAGCTAGTAAAATAATACTTAAAGATCCTCATCTAAAAGATGAAGAGTATTGTTTAATTAGAGAAAAGATTAAAATAATGTTTAAAGATAAAATAGACGATATAATATTTAATTAATAATTGTTTTATTATAAATTGAAATTGTGTTAAAATGAAATTATTAAAAGGAGTGATTTGTTGAGAATTATCTCAGGAAGCAAAAAAGGTTATAAACTTAAAAGTCCAAAAGGACTAGATACTAGACCAACTCAAGATAGAATAAAGGAATCGCTGTTTAACATATTAGGCGATATAAGAGTGGAAGCAAAAGTATTAGATTTATTTGCTGGTTCTGGAGGAATAGGCATAGAATTTCTAAGTAGAGGAGCTAATGAATGTTATTTTATAGATAATTCCCTTTCAAGTATAAAAATAATTAATGAAAATTTATATGAAACAAACTTAAAATCTAAATCATATGTTTACAAAAATGATGTTTTTAAAGCTATTAAAATTTTAGGTAAGAAAAACATCCAATTTGGCTATATTTTTATGGATCCACCCTATGAGAAAGGGTTAATATTAGAAACATTAAAAATAGTTTGTGAAAACAATATTTTAGAAGATAAAGGCATTATAATAGGAGAACATGAAAGTAAGCTTTTGATAGATAAAAGTGTACTTTGCTTAAATGAAGTGGATAAGAGATTTTATGGTGACAAGGCAATTACATTTTATATGAAAAAGCAGAATTAATTGGGGAGGTAAATTCATGATAGTAATATACCCAGGAAGCTTTGATCCTGTAACAAATGGACATTTAGATATAATTGAAAGATGCTCAAAAAAATTTGATAAAGTCATTGTTGCAATATTAAATAATTCTTCAAAAAAAACTTTATTCACAGTAGAAGAAAGAACAGAATTGTTGAAACAAGCAGTTAAGAAATATGATAATGTAGAAATTGACAATTTTTCTGGGCTTCTTATAGATTATGCTAAAGAAAGAAACGTTACTACTATGGTCAGAGGATTAAGAGCAGTTTCAGATTTTGAATATGAGATGCAGATGGCATTAGTAAATAAAAAACTGTATGGAGACATTGAAACTTTATTTATGGTTTCAAGTGGCGAGTATGCATATTTAAGTTCTAGTATAGTAAAAGAAGTTGTAATGTTTGGTGGGGATGTTTCTTGTTTGGTTCCTAATGTAGTTGAAAAAGCTTTAAAAGAAAAGTTAAAAGGGGGTCAAAGTAAATAATGGACGTATTGGAATTAATTGATGAATTAGAAGATATTGTTGAGGACAGTTCGTCAGTACCTTTTTCTAGCAAGGTTATGGTGGATAAGGGAGAAATATTGGAGATTGTTAAAGAGATAAGGATACAATTGCCGGATGAGTTGAAACAAGCTAGTTGGGTAAAGGAAGAAAGACAAAGAATACTTGCAGAAGCTCAAAAAGAAGCAGATACAATTGTTGGAGAAGCACAATCTCATCTTGAAGAGTTAATAGAAGAAGATGAGATTACAAAGAAAGCACAAGAAAGAGCTGAAGAAATTTTGTCAAAGGCTCAAACAAATGCAAAAGAAATAAGACTAGGTGCAGTAGAATATGCAGATAGTATCTTGACTGAGACTCAATTAAACCTAAAAGATTTAATTGATATATTAGATAAAAATAGGCAAGAATTGCGAGGAATGAAATAATATCTATTTATTTAATATTATATTATTTATTGAACTCATTATAAATCCATACAGTAAAGCAAAAATTAACATATAGAGTCCTAACTGAAGTGATATTTTCAAAGTGTCTAACCACTTTGGAAAAGTTATTATTTCTAGGTAATTTGTTTCAAAGCTAAAGGAAGTATATACTATATTTTTATATTTTAAATTATATAATAGGTATGAAAAGCCTGCTGAAAATAATCCATGTAGCAATTTTGAAAACATATACAATTTGCTATTTAAATCTGTGCTATTGATAAAACTCATGGCTTGACTATGGATAGAAAATCCACTCCAACTAATTAAAAAATTTATTATGACTATTTTAAATAAAAGAGATACTCCATTTAATTCTGCAATTTCTTTGCAGCCTATAGTTATTTCAAGCATACCTGTGAGTAAACCTTTTATCACTTCAGGATTTAAGTTTAAAGGAAGTATAATATTAAAAATTTCAGTAAAAATGTTGAAGAAATTTGATATATATAGTATTTCTACTAGTACAGAATAAAACACAATGAAACCACCAACTATAATTATAGAAGAGACTCCATTTATAACGCCATCAGATAGTATTTTTCCAAGATTTCTATTATCTTTATTTTTTGCTTGGAAAAGTTTTCTAAAAGCATTTTTAAAGAGATTTTTATTAGGTGAAGAATTTATTTTTTCATCTTTCATCTTGTAGAATCTAAATAGTACACCAACTGCAATTGCACCTAAATAATGTGGATATACTATTAGTGGGCTTATTAGTGGGTTGTTTAGCATACCTGTAGATATGGCACCAATCATGAATAGAGGTCCTGAAGTACTTGAAAAGGAAAGAAGCCTTTGGGCTTCAGATTTTGATATTTTTTTATCTTTTCTTAATCGTGTTACAAGTTTTACACCTACAGGATAACCAGAGGTAATACTCATGGCAAAAGGAAATGCACCTTTTCCAGATACATTAAATATAGGAACCATTAGAGGCTCTAGCAATACACCTATAAAATCTACAAAACCTAATCCTATAAGTAATTCAGAGATGACTAAAAAAGGGAAAAGTGATGGAACAACAATATTTATCCACGCCAATAGCCCTTTTGAAGCTGCTTTTATACAATCTTGAGGGTGTATTATTATATTATACAATACAAACAAGCTAATCAATATATATATTATAGTTGAGATATTATTTTTTTTGATTTGCATATTGATAATGCCTCCATTTTTTTAATAAGCAATAGAAAATTTCTAGTTTTCTTATATATTTATATTTAATTGAATTTAACAATATGATTTTTTTAGATAATGTGCCTAAGAGGTGATTTTAATGAACGATGAACCTAAAATTGGTATAGCTTTAGGATCTGGATCTGCTAGGGGTTTTGCTCATATTGGAGTATTAAAAGCCCTTGAAGAAAATGATATTTATGTGGATATGGTTTCTGGTAGTAGTGCTGGTGCCTTGATTGGAGGACTATATTGTTGTGGAATTGATCCAGAAATGATAAAGAATTTGGCCATTCAGATAGATAAAAAGATTTGGATGGATTTTACTATTCCTAAGACGGGAATTTTAAAAGGTGAAAAGATAGAAGAAATACTTAAAATAATTACTGGAGGGAAAAATATTGAAGATTTAGATAAGAAAATAATTATTGTTGCTACAGATCTGCAAAATGCAGAAGAAGTTGTATTTACTACGGGACCAGTATACAAGGCTATTAGATCAAGTATATCAATTCCTGGAATTTTTGAACCTGTAGTTTATAACAGTAAAACATTAGTCGATGGGGGAGTTGTAGATAGAGTCCCTATTTCTATTTTAAAAGATGTAGGTGCTGATGTTGTCATTGCAGTAGATGTAGGGTTTAGTAGTTATCAAAGCAGAGTATTTCAAGTTTTTGATATAATTCAACAATCTATGGATGTTATGGCCAAAAAAATAGTTGAATTAGATAAAATATATGCTGATGTTATAATAGAACCTCAACTTTCTCATATAGATTCTTCAGAATTTGAACGAGTAGATGAATGTGTTGAAATCGGATATGAGGCTACTATAGAAAAAATAGATGAAATAAAAAATGCTATAAATAGTTATATGAAAAAAAACTCAGGGAGCTATTAATCATCCTTGAGTTTTTATATATGGAGATGTGGTAAAGTCTTTATTTCCGTATCTGTTTTTTTCATCATGTAATCCTAAGAAAAATAAATCTGTAGCTAATTTATCATAATGAATCATTTCTTCTAGCATAGAATCATGGTATTTCTTGTAATCGCTAAATTTATTTATAATGGGGATTGTTGTATTATTTTTTATTTCTTTTAACAATTTCATACCATTTTTATTCATGCCTAGAGCTCTTATATATTTTGGATATACATTGTTTAGTCTTAAAAAAGTGGGTTTATCTAAGTTTAGCATTAAATGAGCAAGTATTCTTTGGATTCTTGTTCTTGTATACCTTTTTGTAACTATATTATCAATTACTTGATTTATGTCATTGTATTTAAAACTATATTGTATAAGTCTGTTTTCTAATCCATCTTCCATATCCATTATTTTTGACAAATATTTTTTATCAGTAGTTCTTAAAAGGTATAGAAGTATTTGGGAATAGTTTTCCAAAGCATTTAAAGAACTATATTGAGATAGATAATTCACAAGATGATTATAAGTGTTAGAAGGAATATAGCTTTTTAAATCGCTCAAATTGTTTTTTAATGCTTTTTTCCTTATGGCAGTAGCACTTGCTATTTTATTATTTAATTGCTCTTCTTTATATTCACTACCGATTCTTTTAATTGTTATGGGTACTATGTCAATATTGTATTTGTAAAGAGCCTTTAAATATTCTATTCCTAATATGTTGTTTGGAGAATTCATTATTGATGCTGGATTTAAATTTATATTAGTATCATTTTTAAAATATTCGTCAATAGCCATGCTCCTGGAAACAGGAAATGAATTGCCCTTATCTAAATAATATTTAAGCTTTATCTTAAAATTTTTAGGCTCATCTACTAAAATTTCGGCAATTTTCTTTAAAGATTCTATATTTCCCTCTTCACTCCCAAAACAAAGATAATCTACAATATTCAAGCTATCTAAGAGTTTTATACCACCATAGGCAAATAGTTCTGCACTTTGTACTGCATATATAGTAGGCAATTCTAGCACCAAGTCTATTCCATTGTCTATAGCCATTTTTGCTTTTGTCCATTTGTCTACAAGGGAAGGCTCACCTCTTTGAACAAAAGAGCCGCTCATCACAGCTATTGAAAAATCAGAATTTGTGATTTCTTTTGCTTTTTTCAAATGATATAGATGTCCGTAGTGAAAAGGATTGTATTCAGTAATTAAGCCAATAACTTTCATTTATTTCCTCCATGTTATTTTTTGGGTATATTTTATTAAATTATAACACAAAATTTATATTAGTTGATTTTTTAATATAATTATAATATGATTTATAGTGATATTTAAACAAAAGAAGGAGGTATAATTAAATGAACATATTAGTCATAAATTGTGGAAGTTCTTCATTGAAATATCAGCTAATAGATATGAATGAGGAAAAAGTATTGGCAAAAGGCTTAGCTGAAAGAATAGGAATAGAAGGTTCAAGAATAAAACATAAAACCACTGGAAAAGAAGAAGTAATTATTGAAAAGCCTATGTCTAATCATAAAGTAGTTTTAGAGCTTGTATTAAATGCATTAGTTGATCCAGAACATGGTGCTATTAAGTCAATGGATGAAATAAGTGCAGTTGGTCATAGAGTTGTACATGGTGGAGAAAAATTTGCAAGTTCAGTAAAAATTGATGATAAAGTGATGAAAGCATTAAATGAATGTGTAGAGTTAGCTCCACTACATAATCCACCAAATATAATGGGAATAGAAGCTTGCAAAGAATTGATGCCAAATACTCCAATGGTTGGCGTATTTGATACAGCATTTCATCAGACAATGCCAAATTCTAATTATATTTATCCATTGCCATATGAATTATATGAAAAATATGGTATAAGAAAATACGGTTTTCATGGAACATCTCATAAATATGTTTCAAAGAGAACTGCAGAAATACTTAAGAAGGATATAAAGGATTTAAAGATAATCACATGTCATTTGGGAAATGGTGCAAGTATCTGTGCTGTTCAAAATGGACAGTCTGTTGATACAAGTATGGGCTTTACACCTCTTGAAGGCCTAGCAATGGGAACTAGAAGCGGAGATATGGATCCAGCTATAATTCCCTTTGTTATGGAAAAAGAAAAATTGTCATTGGAAGAAGTAAACAATCTCCTAAATAAAAAATCAGGAGTGTTGGGAATTTCAGGAGTAAGCAGTGATTTCAGAGATATAGAAGAAGCTGCTCAAAATGGAAACAAAAGAGCTAAACTTGCGTTAGATGTATTTGTAAATAGAGTTAAGAAATATATTGGAGCCTATATGATGTTGATGGGCGGAGTTGATGCTATAGTATTTACAGCAGGCATAGGAGAAAATTCAGTAGAAATTAGAGAAATGGTTTGTAGTGGATTAGAAGGATTAAATATAGAATTAGATGCTGAAAAAAATAAAATTAGGGGAAAAGAAGCTATAGTTAGTAAAGATTCTTCAAAAGTTAAGATATTAGTTGTACCAACCAATGAAGAATTGATGATAGCAAGAGATACCAAAGAATTAGCTTAGTTAGAATATATTTCTTGACAAATGTTCTCTACCTTTATATAATAAAACTTGTTAGATTTAAGAGGTGAAAATGATGAATATAGATCTATCAAGGTTTCTTGACCAAACTACTGCAAGCTTACATTTTGATGAGACTCTTGAACTTGATAGTATTGAAGTCAATGGAAGAAAAATAATATTTACTGAATCAATAAATGTAGTAGGAGATATATACAAAGTAGAGGGTAGTGACTATTTAAGCGGTAAAGTTCACTTTAAATATATAGAAAATTGTGCACGTTGCTTAAAAGAATTTACTCAAGAAGTAAGTACTGTTTTGTCAGGAAAACTTATAGAAAAATCGCAAACTAAAGATTTTGACGATGAAGATGAAGATGCAATCTATTATGAAGATTCAAGTATAGATTTGAGAGATTTAGTTATAAATACTATTATTTTATCTATACCTATGAAGGGACTTTGTAGTGAAGATTGCAAAGGACTATGTTCAAAATGTGGAAAGAATTTAAATGAAGGAAATTGTGATTGCGTAATAGAAGACGTTGATCCAAGACTTGCAAAATTGAAGGAATTTTTTAAGTAGGGATAAGGAGGTGTTTCCATGGCTGTACCAAAAAGAAAAGTTTCTAAAGCTAGAAGAGATAGAAGAAGAGCTTCTGCATATAGACTACAAAAAACAACAATAGTTGAATGTCCACAATGTCATGAACCTAAATTGCCTCATAGAGTTTGTAGAGCATGTGGGTATTATGACAACAAAGAAGTAATAGAAGTCGAATAATAAGTAAAAGATAGTGAATATACTCACTATCTTTTATTATTTTTAGTTGCATTTTTATTTTATGTAATATATATTTAATAAGAGTAGTGTTAATCACTTTGGCATGGGAGGATAAAAATGAAGATTGTTGTAGATAGTATGGGAGGAGACAATGGAGTTAAAGAAGTAGTTCGGGGAAGCATTGATGCAGTAAATGAATTAGGAGTAGATATAGCTTTAGTTGGTAAAAAAGATATCTTAGAAAATGAATTACATAAAAATAATTATCATGGAAATAAAATAGAAATAATTCATGCAGATGAAGTAATACAAAATGATGAGTCACCTGCTATAGCTATAAGAAAAAAGAAAAATTCTTCTATGGTAGTAGGATTAAATAGTCTAAAAGAAGGTACTGGCGATGCTTTTATATCTGCTGGAAATACGGGGGCCCTTTTAGCTGGGGGAATATTTATAGTTAAAAGAATTAAAGACATAGAGAGGGCTGCTATAGTTTCTATATATCCTACCAAAAATGGAGTTTCAATATTGTTGGATGCAGGGGCTAATGTAGATTCTAAACCTGAATATTTAGAACAATTTGCTATAATGGGTTCTGTTTATTGTGAAAAAGTATTAAGAATTGCTTCGCCCAAAGTAGGATTAGTAAATGTAGGGGCTGAAAAAGAAAAGGGAAATATTTTAGTTAAAGAAGCTTACAATTTACTTGAAAATGCAAATATTAATTTTTATGGAAATGTTGAAGCTAGAGATATACCAGAAGGTATAGTAGATGTTATAGTTTGTGATGGTTTTGTTGGTAATGTTATACTTAAGCTTACTGAAGGTTTAGGTCAATCAATTTTTTCAACTTTGAAAGAACAATTTGCCGAGAATTTTTCATCAAAACTTGGAGCATTGTTGCTAAAATCTCAGCTTAAGGAATTTAAACAGAGATTTGATTATAGAGAATATGGTGGTGCACCACTTTTAGGTTTAAAAAAACCAGTTATAAAAGCTCACGGTAGTTCTGATGCATTAGCATTTAAGAATGCTATAAGACAGGCTAAAATCATGGTTGAAGAAGATGTAATAAATAAAATAGAATTAGATATAAATAATATTGAAATATAATATTTACAAGTATAAAATAAGGATGTTATTGAAAGGAGGTGTAAGGAATGGTATTTGAAAAGTTAAAAAAAATAATATCTGAACAGTTTGATATAAATGCAAACAATATTACTATGGATTCTTCATTTCAGGACGATTTAAATGCCGATTCTTTAGATGTTGTAGAGCTTATTATGGCTATTGAAGATGAATTTGATTTAGAGGTAGAAGATGAAAGTGTTGAAAAAATTTCAACGGTAAGAGACGTAGTTGAATACATTCAAAACCATATAGGTGAAATAGATTAGACATTTGAATGGGTCTCGATATATTCGAGGCTCTAGAAATATTTTCTAGTTTTGGGGGTAGAAATTTGATAAAAATGTACGAAAGAGAGAAAAAATTGAATGAATTTGAGGAAAAAATAAATTATAGATTTAATGATATAGGATTGCTAAGTAAAGCATTGACTCATAGTTCGTATGCTAATGAACATAAAAAGTCACATATTGTATACAATGAAAGATTAGAGTTTTTAGGAGATTCTGTATTGAGTCTTGTAGTTAGTGATTATATCTATAAAAAATATCCACATTACCCAGAAGGGGATTTAACTAAGTTGAGAGCTACAGTAGTATGTGAACCTGCCCTAGCATTTATAGCTAAAAGGATTAACTTAGGGGATTACTTACTGCTAGGAAAGGGTGAAGAAATTACCGGGGGAAGAGAAAGAGATTCTATTTTAGCAGACTCATTAGAGGCAATTATAGGAGCAGTATACTTGGATCAAGGTTTTAAAAGTGTGAAGAATTTTGTTATTAATCTTATAGAGAGAGAGATTATAAAGGCTTCTAAAGAGGAAGATATATTTATAGATTATAAGACTAAACTTCAAGAAATACTTCAAAAAAACATGAAATCCAAAATTGAGTATAAACTTGAAAAAGAAGAAGGGCCAGATCATGATAAAAAATTTTATATTGTAGCAGTTATAGATGATAGAGTTTATGGAAGCGGGTTAGGAAAAAGCAAAAAAGAAGCAGAACAAATGGCTGCTAAAGAAGCGTTAAATAGGATAGGTGTTCAATATGAGTAAAGATTATTATATAATACCAATATTTGTTCCTCATTTAGGTTGTCCACATGACTGCGTGTTTTGCAATCAGAAGAGGATTACAGGTAAAAGTACAGATATGACTAAAGAAAAAGCGGACAATATAATAAGTGAGCATTTAAAAACTATACCTAAAATGGATAGACAATTGGAAATTGCTTTTTATGGAGGAAGTTTTACGGCAATCTCATATGATTCTCAAAGAGAACTGTTAGATGTAGCATATAAATACAAGAAAAAAGGAATTGTAAATAGAATAAGATTGTCTACTAGACCAGATTATATTGATGAAAGAGAACTTCTTCTTTTAAAGGAATATGGAGTAGATATAATAGAATTAGGAGTCCAGTCTTTAGACGAAGAAGTTTTGTTTCATAGTGGAAGAGGGCATGGAAGTGAAGCTGTTTATAGTGCTTCTAAATTGATAAAAGAATATGGTTTTGGTCTAGGATTACAGATGATGATAGGATTGCCAGGAGATAATAGAGAAAAATCATTGTTTACAGCTAAAGAAATAGTAAAAATGGATCCTATATGTGTCAGAATTTATCCTACGCTGGTTATTGTTGATACTTATTTAGAAAAGATGTATTTGGGTGATAAATATAAACCATTATCTCTAGAAGAAGCAGTGGATATTTCAACGGACTTATTGATGATTTTTACTTATAGTAATATTGATGTTATAAGAATAGGGCTTCAACCTACGGATAATATAACATTGGGGAAAGATGTTATAGCAGGGCCTTTTCATCCAGCGTTTAGGCAATTGGTAGAATCTAATATATATAAGATTATATTAGAAGAATATTTTAATCAAGAAAATCTCTATGATATAGATGAATTAATCTTTGAGGTCAATAAGAAAGATATTTCTAATTTAGCAGGACAGAATTCCAACAATATAAATTATTTAAAAGAAAAATATAAAATAAAGAAAATAACAATTTATGGCAAAGATATTTCAAATAAAAATTTATTTATCAAAAGTAGTGATTTTTATGATAAAATAAATAAAATGGAATTTATACAAAAATATTTGATATCTAATAAATTGATATAAATAAGATGGGTTTCCACTATGGAAACCTTTTTGGATAAAGTATGAAGAGGTGTTTGTATTGCATTTAAAAAAACTGGAGATACAAGGATTTAAGTCTTTTGCTGATAAAACAGAGATAGAATTTAAAAATGGAATAACAGGAATAGTAGGCCCAAATGGAAGTGGCAAGAGCAATATTTCTGATGCTATACGATGGGTATTAGGTGAACAAAGTATAAAGACTCTCCGTGGCAATAAAATGGAGGATGTTATTTTTTCAGGAACTGACAAGAGAAGACCTTTGGGTTTTTCTGAAGTAACTATAATATTTGATAATAAAGATGAGATTATACCTATAGATTATTCTGAAGTATCAGTTACTAGGCGAATGTTTAGATCAGGTGAAAGCGAGTACTATATAAACAAAAATTCTTGTAGGTTAAAAGATATAAAAGAGTTATTTATGGATACGGGAGTAGGAAAAGATGGCTATTCAATTATTGGACAAGGCAGAGTAGATGAAATACTTAGTACAAAATCAGAAGATAGAAGAAACATTTTTGAAGAAGCCGCTGGAATAGTCAAATATAAAGCTAAAAAAGAAGAAGGAGAAAAAAAGCTTGAGAAAACCGAAGAGAATTTATTGAGAATTAATGATATATTATTTGAATTAGAAGGACAGATAGATCCTTTAAGAGAGCAATCAAATATAGCCAAAGAATATTTAAAAAAAGCCAATCAGCTTAAGATTTTAGAAGTCAACTTATTCATAAATGAGATAGACAGATTAAAGCAAGAGTTAATAAATATAGAAAAACAAAAGAAAGACTTAAATCAACAAGTAAATGCCTATACAGAAGAAAAAGAGAAAATTGAAAACAGGTATTTTTCAATTAAAAGTCAAATAGATGATATGGATAAGTCTATTGATGAGTTTCAAAATAAGAAATATTCAATTCAGAGCAATATAGATAAAAAAGAACATCAATTGATATTATATGATGAGAATGAAAAGTTTTATAAAAAAGAAAAGGAACGATTAAAAAAAGGGAAAACTGAAAATTTAAAATTAAGAGAAGAACTTTTAAAAGAAAAAAGAAATCTAATAGATGAAATAGAGACAAAAAAAAGAGAATTGTCTCTATTAAATAATAGATTTTTAGAGGAGAGTGAGATTTTAAAAAAGTTAATTAGCCAAATAGAAACAAAAGAAAAAGATATTGATAAAGAAAAAGACAATATTGTTGAAGCTTATAATTCACTTTCTGATAAAAAAAATAAGGCCAATAGTTTGGAAATCTTCAAAGAAAGTATAAGAAAACGAATAGATGAATTAGATAGAGAAATAAATGCTCTATCAAAAGAAAAAGATGAAATGGAATCTATTGCAAATAAATTGAATATAGAAAAAGAAAAAAAAGAAGAAGAATTGAAAGTTATTTTAAATGATAAAAAAAAGTATCAAGAAAAAGAAGAATACTTAAAAGAAGAATATGAGGTACTATTTAAGAAAATCAATGAAGATAAGAGTTTGTTGCAGGGGAAAATATCAAATCATAACTTATTAAAAAATATGGAAGAAGATTATGAAGGGTACTATAAAAGTGTAAGAAGCCTTTTATTGTCAACAAAAAAAGAGCCTAGATTAGAAAATGGAATAGTTGGTGTAATAGGGGAGTTATTAAAGGTAGATGAAGAATATGAAAAGGCTATAGAAGTGGCCTTGGGTTCTAGTTTACAAAATATAGTTACTAATACTGAAGGAGATGCAAAATTTGCTATTGAGTATCTTAGAAAAAATAATTTAGGTAGAGTTACGTTTTTACCTCTATCTGCAGTTAAGGGCAAAAGGCTAAATATAAATATGGAAGAAGTAAAGCAACAAGGTGGAATAGGAATTGGGTCAGATTTGATAAAATATGATGAAAAGTATAGCGGTATTTTTGATTATTTATTAGGAAGAACATTGGTTGTTAAAGATATAGATTGTGGAATAAAATTATCTAAAAAACATGGATATTCGTTTAGAATTGTTACATTAGATGGAGATGTTTTAAATCCAGGTGGTTCTATAACTGGAGGTAGTATGTCAAAAAATAGCACAAATATATTGAATAGAAAAAACAGAATGACAAGTTTATCTGAAGAAATTCAGACTATTAGAAGTGAATTGAATTTCAATGAAGGAAAAGCAGATAAAATGAAAACAGAACTATATAATATATCTAATTTTATTAAGGGAAAAGATGAAAAAATTCAATCTATGAATATAGAAATAATACAACTTGAGAACAATGGAGATCAAATATTATCAGATATGAAAAAAAATGAGTATAGAATAGAAAAATGTTTAGTTGAAATACAAAATTTAAATAAAGAAATTGGAGATATTAATTCTCAAGTTAGCTCTTTAGAAGATGATATTGTACAATTAGAAAAAGGCAGGGATTTAGTAAAAGACAGTATAAAAGAGATGGTAGAGAATTTTGAAAGACAAAAAAATTTAAGACAAGAAAAGACAGATAAGATAACTGAACTTAAAATTCAAATTAATTCTATAGATAATACAGTAGCATCTTCCAAAGAACGGTTATTATATATAGATAGAGAATGCTCAGATATCTTAAATACTTTGAATGAAATAGATATGGAATATGATGAAAATTGTGTTAAAATACAAGAAGTTAATAAATTTAGGCAAGAAATTTGTGAAGATATAGATGCCAATCGAAAACTCCTAGAAGAATGTATACTCAATTTAAATAAATTGAAAGAAAACAAAAAAGTATTTATGGAAAATTTCACAGATGAACAAGAAAAATTAAAAGGAATGGACGAAAAGATAAATTTACTTGAAAAAAATATAAATAATTTAGATGTAAAATATGCTAAATATAGTGTTCAGATCGAAAACTATAATTCTAGATTAGAAGAAGAATATGAATTAAATTATGAAGAAGCTCTAGGACTAAAAATCGAAATTAAAAACTTTAAAGAAGTCGAAGGAGAAGTAAGGATACTAAAAAATGATATTAAAAATTTAGGTACTGTAAATTTAGGTTCTATAGAAGAATATAAAAAGGTAAAGGAAAGATTTGAATTTATTAATACTCAAAAGGATGATTTACTTTCTGCCAAAAAATCTCTAAAAGAAGTAATTAAAGACATGGAAAGTAAGATGGAAAAGCAATTTTTAGAAAACTTTAGTTTGATAAGAGAAAATTTTCAACTGGTTTTTAAAGAACTCTTTGGTGGAGGAAAAGCTGATGTATATTTGGTAGATGAAGAAAATGTTCTTGAAAGTGGAATAGAAATAATTGCACAGCCACCAGGGAAAAAACTTCAAAGTCTTTCTCTTTTATCAG
This sequence comes from Sporanaerobacter acetigenes DSM 13106, assembly GCF_900130025.1. Taxonomy (NCBI): domain Bacteria; kingdom Bacillati; phylum Bacillota; class Tissierellia; order Tissierellales; family Sporanaerobacteraceae; genus Sporanaerobacter; species Sporanaerobacter acetigenes. The sequence goes on from NZ_FQXR01000008.1 coordinate 85,954, forward strand.
GTGGAGAAAAGTCCCTTACAGCTGTAGCTCTTTTGTTTGCAATATTAAAAACTAAACCTACACCATTTTGTATACTCGATGAAATAGATGCAGCATTGGATGAAGCAAATATTACAAGATATACCTTGTATTTAAAGAGTTTTTCAGAAAATACTCAATTTATAATGATAACTCATAGAAAGGGAACTATGGAAATTGCTGATACATTGTATGGTGTAACTATGGAAGAAGAAGGAATAAGTAGATTGGTTTCAGTAAAACTTTCTGACAAAATGAAAGAAAAAGCTAGCTAGGAGATGAGGAGGAAAAGATATGGCGAAATTTTTTGATATATTCAAAAAAAAGAAAAAAGAAGATATTGAAGAAGAGATAAATGAACAAGAGGAAGAAGTATATGAAGAAATTGATGTAGTTGAAGATGAAATTGCTGAGGGCGAAGAAATTGGAAAAGCAAATGAAGATGTTCTAAAAGATGATGATTTGATGGAACAAGAGGATTCAGAAGAAAAAGTGGATTTTTTTACTAAATTGAAACAGGGATTAGCCAAGACTAGAAAGGGAATGACAGATAAAATTGACAGTATGTTAAAATCTTATGGGAAAATTGATGAGGAACTATTTGATGAATTAGAAGAAATACTTATTACATCAGATGTAGGTGTAGAAACTACTATGGAGATAATAGATAATTTAAAGACTAATGTAAAGGAAAATAAAATAAAGGATCCAATTGATGTGAAAAAATATCTTAAGCAAGAAATAAAGGATACACTAAATAAGGTGGATGTAGATAGAAAATTAAAAATAGAACCATCACCAGCAATCATGCTTGTTGTAGGAGTAAATGGTGTAGGAAAGACGACTACTATAGGAAAAATGGCTTGCAATTTAAGAAAAGATGGAAAAAAAGTATTAATAGCTGCAGGAGACACTTTTAGAGCAGCTGCAATTGAACAATTAGAGGAGTGGGCAAATAGAGCTAATGTTGATATAGTAGCTCATAGTGAAGGTTCAGATCCAGCTGCAGTGATTTATGATGGCATTCAAGCAGCTAAAGCTAGAAAGTGTGATGTTTTGATATGCGATACAGCTGGTAGATTGCATAATAAGAAAAATTTGATGAATGAATTAAATAAAATTTTCAGAGTGGTTGAAAAAGAATATCCGGAAGCAACAAAAGAAGTATTGTTAGTAGTTGACGCAACTACAGGGCAAAATGCTATACTCCAAGCAAAAGTATTTAAAGAAGTCTGTGACATTACTGGAATAGTGCTTACAAAACTTGATGGTACTGCAAAGGGAGGAGTTGTTATAGCTCTACAATCAGAACTGAATGTTCCAGTTAAATTAGTTGGAGTAGGTGAAGGTATAGATGATCTACAAAACTTTGATCCAGAAAGTTTTGTAGAAGCTATTATTTAAAAAAGCGTTGACAAAATGAGAGATATATAATAAAATATCACTGTCAAGTTTATTACTTGACAGTGATATTTTATGTAAGGTGATGCTATGGTAGAGAAAATAGTTGAGATTGGAATATTATTTGATTTTTATGGGAAACTTTTAAGCAAAAGTCAATATCAAATTATTGAATTTTATTATATTCATGATTTATCGCTAGGAGAAATTGCGGAGGAATTGGGTATTAGTAGACAAGGTGTATATGATACATTGAAAAGGGCCGAAAATAAACTATATGAATATGAAGAGACATTAGGACTAGTTAAAAAATTTGATTTTACCAAAGAAAAGATAAAAATCATACTTAAATATTCAAATGAGATTGAAAAAAGTGCAGAAAATTTAAAACATGAATACACAAAAGAACAAGCTAAAAATATTAAAAAAATTGCTTTGGAAATATTAGAAAATGACCAGGAGGGTATGTGATGGTATTTGAAAGTTTATCAGAAAAACTTCAAAATGCTCTTGGAAAATTAAAAGGCAAGGGGAAACTTACTGAAAAAGATGTAGATATTGCTATGAGAGAAGTCAAATTAGCACTTCTAGAAGCAGATGTCAATTTTAAGGTAGTAAAAAAATTCATAAATGATGTAAAAGAAAGAGCAGTGGGTTCAGAGGTGATGGAGAGTTTGACTCCCGGACAGCAAGTGATAAAGATTGTAAATGAAGAATTGACAAAGTTGATGGGAGAGAGTGAAAGTAAGCTTGAATTTTCTTCAAATCCGCCAACGGTAATACTTATGTGTGGGCTTCAAGGAGCAGGTAAAACTACCACTGCAGGGAAATTGGCATTACTTCTTAAAAAACAAAATAAAAGGCCGTTATTGGTGGCTTGTGATGTATACAGACCAGCAGCTATTAAGCAGCTAGAGGTTGTTGGAGAGAGAGTAAGTGTACCGGTATTTACCATGGGAGATAAAAACGACCCTGTAGATATTGCCAAAGCTGGAGTAGAGCATGGAAAGAAAAATGGAAATGATATTGTTATAATAGATACTGCAGGTAGACTTCACATAGATGAAAATTTGATGGAAGAACTCCAAAATATTAAAGAAGCAGTAAATCCAAGAGAAATATTATTAGTAGTGGACTCAATGACAGGACAAGATGCTGTAACTGTAGCAGAGACTTTTAATGAAAAACTAGATATTACTGGGGTTGTTTTGACCAAGTTAGATGGAGATGCTCGTGGTGGAGCGGCACTATCTATAAGGGCAGTTACTGAAAAACCAATTAAATTTGCTGGTATGGGAGAAAAAATGGAACAATTGGAGCCTTTCCATCCCGATAGAATGGCGTCAAGAATTCTTGGTATGGGAGATGTACTAAGTCTTATAGAGAAGGCCCAAGAATCTTTTGATGCTAAAAAGGCTCAAGAACTTGAAAAGAGAATCAGAAATCAGCAATTTACCTTTGATGATTTTTTAGATCAATTAGAACAGATGAAAAATTTGGGACCATTAGATGAAGTAATTGGTATGATACCAGGTGTCAATACTAAAAAGTTAAAAGATTTGAATGTAGATGAAAAAGAGTTGGATAGGATACAGGCCATTATTCAGTCTATGACTCCAAAAGAAAGAGAGGATCCATCCATAATCGATAGTAGTAGAAGAAAGAGAATAGCTAATGGTAGTGGTACATCAGTTCAAGAAGTAAATAAACTATTAAAACAATTTAAAGAGACAAAAAAAATGATGAAAAAATTTACCGATATGGAAAAGACAATCAAGAAAAAAGGGAAATTTGGTTTCCCATTTTTTTAATAGATGATATTCAAATTTAAAGGAGGTGAGAAAATGGCAGTTAAGATTAGACTAAGAAGAATGGGTGCAAAGAAAAATCCTTTTTATAGAATTGTAGTTGCTGATTCCCGTTCTCCAAGGAATGGAAGATTCATAGAAGAAATAGGATATTATAATCCTTTAACAGAACCTAAAATTGTAAAGGTTGACGATGAAAAAGCTATGAATTGGTTAAATAATGGTGCTAAACCTACAGATACAGTTGAAAGACTTTTTAGGGAAGCTGGAATTTATGAAAAATTAAATGAAAATAAAAGCCAAGAATAATTCCTTTAGGGGGTGAAATGAGTGGGAGAGTTAGTAGAAATGATTGCTAAAGCTCTTGTAGATGATCCAAATGCAGTTGAAGTCAATGAGGTTGAAGGTACTCAGTCAGTAATTATTGAACTAAAAGTAGCCCCAGATGACATGGGGAAAATAATTGGTAAGCAAGGAAGAATAGCAAAAGCTATTAGAACAGTGGTTAAAGCAGCTGCTATAAAGGAGAACAAGAGAGTAGTTGTAGAGATTATTCAGTAAGGGATTAGAAAGCTAATCCCTTTTCTACTATATGGTAGGTGAAATTATGGATTTTATACAAGTTGGGAAAATTACAAACACTCATGGAATTAAGGGAGAGATTAAGGTTTATCCTCTAACTGATGATATAAATCGATTTGAAAAGCTTAAAAATTTATATATAGGGGATAAAAAGGTAAAAGTTACTATTGAAAAAACGTGGTATCAAAAAAATTTGGTGATACTAAAGTTTAAAGAGTACAATAATATAAATGAAGTTGAAGTATATAAAAATGAATATTTATATATAGACGAAAAAGACAAAATATCACTTCCAGATGATACTTATTTTATATTTGATATTATTGGCTGCAAAGTAATTGATACCAATAACAATGAAATAGGAATAGTTACTGAAGTTTTGACTAATATAAGCAATGATGTATATGTAGTAAAAGATTTGCATTCCCATAAAGAACATTTAATACCTGCAGTAAAGCAATTTGTAAAAAAAATAAGTATAGAAGAAAAAAAGATAGTTATAGAGCCTATTGAAGGGTTGATAGAATGAAAATAGATATTTTGACATTGTTCCCTGAAATATTTGAGAAAATTTTCAAATGGAGCATTATAGGGAGAGCAGTGAATAAAAATTTGGTTGAACTCAAGTCTACCAATATAAGAGACTTTTCTAAAGATAAGCATAGAAAAGTTGATGGCTATCCCTTTGGTGGAGGTCCAGGCATGGTTATGAGACCTGAACCAATATATGAAGCTATAGAAAGTGTTAAAGAAAATGATTCTGTAGTGATATATCTTTCGCCAAAAGGAAAGGTTTACAATCAGGAAATGGCTAATAGATTGTCCAAAGAAAAACATTTAATTTTACTTTGTGGTCATTATGAAGGTATAGATAATCGCATAATAGATAACTATATAGATGAGGAAATATCAATAGGAGATTTTGTATTGACAGGTGGCGAAATTCCAGCCATGCTTCTAGTGGATTCTATAGTTAGGCTTATTCCTGGGGTGCTAGGTAGCGAAGAGTCATTTATGGAAGAATCGCATTATGATGGATTGCTAGAATACCCTCAGTATACTAGACCTAGAGAATTTAGAGATTTTTCTGTGCCCTCAATACTTTTATCTGGAGATCATGAAAAAATTGATAAATGGAGAAGATATGAGTCTCTAAAAGCCACGTATTTAAATAGAAAAGATTTATTAAAAAAAAGAGAACTTACATCTGAAGAAAAAGAAATGATAGAAAAAATTATTGAAGAATATAAAAATAATATTTAGTTGTAATTTTACAATACATGTGCTATAATACACAAGGTAATGGTATAAGGGACGGTCCTCTGTCGAAAGGATAAGAACGTCTAGGGAGAAGGGAGGTTTAGGCATGGATATTATTAAAATGATTGAAGATGAACAAATCAAGAAAGACATACCCGAATTTAACGTAGGTGATACAGTTCAAGTTCACTACAAGGTCAAAGAAGGAACACGTGAGAGAATTCAGGTATTTGAAGGAACTGTTATAAAAAGACAAGGTGGAGGCGCTAGAGAAACTTTCACAGTTAGAAGGCTTTCTTATGGTGTTGGAGTAGAAAGAACATTTCCTCTACATTCTCCAAGAATTGAAAAGCTTGTTGTAACAAGAAAAGGTAAAGTAAGAAGAGCAAAATTGTATTATTTAAGAGGAAGACAAGGAAAAGCAGCTAAAGTTAAAGAGAAGACAAACTATTAATATATTGGGACTAGACAAGTCCCAATATTTATTTATATAATAGGCTGGTGATATAATGAATATAAATTGGTACCCAGGTCATATGAAAAAAACTAAAGAATCTATAAAGAAAAATCTACAATTAGTAGATATTATATATGAATTACTAGATGCTAGAATACCAATAAGTAGTGAAAATCCGGATATTGATAGCATTGTAGGGGATAAACCAAGGATAGTCATATTGAATAAATCGGACTTGAGCAGTCATGAAGGAAATATGAAGTGGCAGCAATATTATCAGAATAAAGGTATATCCTCAGTACTAGTAGATTCATTAAATAATAGAGGCCTCAATGAAGTCATTAATATTTCCAATGAACTCATGAAAGAAAAAAAGCTTAAATTAGAGAAAAAAGGTATCAAAAATAAACCTATTAGAGCCATGATAGTTGGTATTCCTAATGTAGGAAAATCTACATTGATAAATAGTTTATCAGGTAGAAAAGGAGCAAAAACTGGAAATAGACCTGGGATTACAAAAGGTAATCAATGGATTAAACTTAAAGGAAATTTAGAATTATTAGATACTCCGGGTATACTGTGGCCTAAATTTGAGGATGAAAGCGTAGGCCTTAATTTGGCTTTTACTGGAGCTATAAAAGATGAACTGTTAGATATAGAAAGTTTAGCATTTAAACTAGTTGAAAGATTAGTTGAAACTTATCCTCAATTTTTAGAAGATAGATATAATATAAATGTCCATGAAAAAACAACATATGAAATAGTGGAAAATATTGCTCAAAATAGAGGATGCATAGGAAAAGGACAAGAAATTGACTTTACAAAGGTTAGCAATATTATTATAGATGATTTTAGGAAAGGTAGAATTGGAAGAATAACACTTGAATTGCCTTAATTTTGGAGGAATATATATGTTTGAAATAGAAAATGAATTTTGGAGCAAGGGATATAATTATATTGCTTGTATTGATGAAGTGGGAAGAGGATCATTAGCAGGTGATGTGCTGGCATGTGCTATTATTATGTCTAAAGATGCATTCATACAAGGAGTTAAAGATTCAAAAAAGCTTTCTCCCAAAAAAAGAGAAAAGTTATATGATGAAATATTAGAATTTACGTATGCTGTAGGCATAGGACGGGTAGATCCTAATACCATAGATCAAATAAATATCAAGGAAAGTACTAGACTTGCTATGAAGAAAGCAGTACTTAATTTAAAAGATAAAAATGGGAATACTGTTATACCTGATTATATTTTAATAGATGCTGAAGAGGTTTATTTAGATATACCACAGACAAGCATAATAAAGGGGGATGAAAAATGTTTTGGAATCTCTTGTGTTTCTATTATAGCTAAGGTTTATAGGGATAGACTATGCAATATTTGGGGAAAAGAGTATGAAGGATATTTTATTGAAAAAAATAAGGGATATGGGACAAAAGAACATAGAGAAGCTATAAAAAAGCTTGGTCCTTCCCCAATACACAGGTTAACTTTTTTGAAAAATATTATTTAGTGATATAATATCAAGGTGAAGTAAATGAGAATAGATAATTTTTATTCACTGAAAAATTTCATATTTGAACTGAACAATAGTATATTAAAAGAGGGAAGTATTGTAAATGGAGAAATAATTGATATACTAGATGAATATGTAATTTTAGATATTGAAGATATTGGCTTGATTAGAGCTGAAAATAGATTAGATGTTTCTGACTTAAAAGGAGAAAATATAAGTTTTATTGTAAAATCTACAAAAAACGGTAAAATAGAGCTTGTACCTTCATTAGATGAAAGTGCCCAGAAAGTAGTTTCAAATAAAAATCATTTTTATAAAAATGATAATATTAAAGAAGAAGTGATAAATAGAATATTAAAAGAATACGGAATGTTAGAAGATGATACTACAAGAGAATTGGTAGAGACACTGTTTGAATATAATGTTCCTATAAATAGGGAGATTATAAATAGGGAAATAAAAATTATAGACAAGCTTGAAAATATTTTTAACAAGAACCTAAATGAAAAGATAATACTTTTTAATGATAGTCTAGATCCTTTAAAAGAGGATGTTAAAAATTTCATAATAGTAGGGAAAGACGAATATCCTGAAAAGAATAATTTGAACTTTATATATGATGAAATAAGAAATTTAATGCCTAATGATAAAGTATCCAGTGAGTTTATAAAAATCATAACTTTTTTAGTAAAAAATCAAATAGATGTATCAGTTAATAATTTAAAAAATTTAAATGATATCATGGAAAATAAAGAGCTTATACCTGAAAAGCTTTTAAATATAGTTAATATCATTGAAGTAAAAGATGGGGAAAATGTTTATGAAAAACATGATATGCAAAAAGTATTTCATAATGGGAAAATAAACATTAATTTTTCTAAAGAAGATGCTGTAGCTATTAAAGATTATTATAATGATTTGGGAAATGAAATAAAAAAAATAAAAAATATTTTAGAAAATAATATTATTAAAGAAAGTTCCAATATAGACAAAAATATTGAGAAAAATATAAAAGAATTGGAATATAAAATAGATTTTCTAAATGAAATAAATAAAAAAATGACTTTTGTCTATATACCTATAGAAATAAAAAATTTTAAAGAAGAAAGTTCTATTACTATGTTAAAGAAGAAAAAAGAAAGTTTTACTGGGAAAGATAAAGTAAATCTTTTTATAAATTTAAATATGAAGTATTTAGGTAATGTTAGAGTATATTGCGAAGTATTTGATGATTTGATAAATTTGAATTTTAGTTTGGATAATGACAATGTTCATTTATTTAAATCTAATGAGGAGTATTTGACCTATAAATTAAATGAAAAAGGGTATAGATTAAATTCTATAAACTATGTATTAGATGAAAAATTTAACCTTATTGATACCTTAATTGAAAATCATGAACCTCATTATTTTTTAGATGTGAAGGTGTAATTATGGGTAATGATAAAAAAAAGAAGGCAGTTGCATTAAAATATACAAAAGAATCTGTAGCTCCAACAGTGATAGCAAAAGGTGAAGGGTATATTGCAGAAAAAATCATAGAAAAGGGAAAAGAAGAGAATATAAATATTTATGAAGATGAAAATGTCATAGATGATTTAATTAAATTAAATATTGGACAAGAAATTCCACCTGAATTGTATGAAGTAGTTGCAGAAATAATTGCATTTGTTTATTATTTAGATAAGAAAAAAGGTGATGTAGATGAATAATAATATAGAAAAAGGGATTATAGGAGAGGAAATAGCTTGCAAATACTTGATGTCTAAGGATTATATTATATTAGAAAGAAATTATAGAAATAAAATGGGCGAAATTGATATAATTGCTAAAAACGGAGAATTGATAGTGTTTGTAGAAGTAAAAACTAGAACAAGTACCAATTATGGTTATGCTTATGAAGCAGTAAATAAAAAGAAACAAACGAAGATTATTAATACTGCATTGTGTTATATAAAGCAATATAATTTAAAAAACTTTCAATTTAGATTTGATATAATAGAAATTTATCTGGGAAAAGAGAATAAAATAAATCATTTTGAGGATGCTTTTGTTTAATTGGGAAAGAGGTTTAGTCTGTTTTTAATATATTGAATATTTAAATAAATTAGAAAAGGGGTTAAAAATGTACTCAAAAGTAAAAACTTGTGTTCTTCAGGGACTTAATGGGTTTATTATAGAGGTTGAAACAGATATATCAAGAGGATTGCCCACATTTAATATAGTAGGACTACCCGATACGGCTATAAAGGAATCTAAAGAAAGAGTAAGGACTGCTATAAAGAACAGTGGGTATGAGTTTCCACTAAATAGGATCACAATTAACTTAGCTCCTGCCAATTTAAAAAAAGAAGGTTCTCAAATGGACTTATCTATTGCAATTGGTGTATTGTCGGCAATGGGAGTTGTAAATAATTGTGATTTAAATGGGATATCATTTTTAGGAGAACTTTCTCTGGATGGAAAGATAAATAAAATCGAAGGGGCACTCCCTATGGTTATTTCTCTTAGAGAGATGAATATAAAAAATATAGTATTGCCCTACGACAATAGAGATGAGTGCGGAGTAATTGATGATGTAAATATTATACCTATAAAAGATTTAAATGAATTGATAATGTATCTAAATGGAGAGTTCAAAATCGAATACTATAAAAAAGACATAAGAGACTTATTTGATGTTAATGATAATTTTGCTGATGATTTTAGTGATATAAAGGGGCAAGAAGGTTTAAAAAGAGCATTAGAAGTATCTGCAGCTGGATCTCACAATATACTTATAATTGGGCCTCCGGGTTCAGGAAAAACTATGGCTGCTAGGAGACTTCCTAGCATACTTCCAAATTTGACTTTTGAGGAATCAATTGAAATAACTAAAATATATAGTGTTGCAGGATTGCTTAATGATGAGTTTTTAGTAAGTAGAAGGCCTTTTAGGGCTCCTCATCATACTGCATCAGCTACAGCCTTAATTGGTGGAGGTAGGGTGCCTAAACCTGGAGAAGTTTCATTGGCTCATCATGGTGTATTGTTTTTAGACGAATTACCCGAATTTCAAAAAAATGTTCTAGAAGTTTTAAGACAACCTATGGAAGATGGTTTTGTGACCATATCTAGAGTAAATGCAACACTTTCATATCCTGCTGAATTTATGCTAGTGGCTAGTATGAATCCATGTCCGTGTGGTTATTTTGGAGACCCTTATCATGAATGTACCTGCTCTGAAAGTAGTATTGAAAAATATTTGAGTAAAATAAGTAATCCGCTATTAGACAGGATAGATATACATACTGAAGTCATGCCTGTAGATTATTCCGACTTAGAAAAAAATATAAAGGCTGAGTCTTCAAAGAATATAAAAAAGAGGGTTGATGAAGCAAGAAAAATACAGATTGAAAGATATAGGAATGAAGGAATTTATTCTAATGGTCAATTGAGTTCTAAAAATATTAAAAAATATTGTAAACTAAATAGTGGTGCAGAAAAAATCATGAAGGAAGCATTTAAAAAATTTAAATTTAGTGCTAGAAGTTATAATAAAATACTAAAGGTGGCTAGAACTATTGCAGATTTAGATGGAGAAAAAAACATAATGGAAAAACATGTTTTAGAAGCTATTCAATACAGGAGTTTAGATAAAAAGTATTGGGGGTAAAGAGATGAATAGTTTCAACAATAGGGAAACACTTATATGGTTAAATAATATAAAGATTGGAAATAGGGCTGTTGAAAAAGTACTAAAATATTTTAAAAATATTTCTGATATTTGGCAAGCAAATAGCTCTGAAATCATGAGCATAAAAGGTATTACTGAAGAGATAAAGAAACGAATTATTTTTCATAGAAACCCTAATCAACTAGATGAAGTGTTGGGAAAAATAAATGAATTAGGAATAAATGTGATTACAGTACTTGATGAAAATTATCCAATTAACTTAAGATATGTTTATGACAATCCTATGGTTTTATATTGTAAGGGAGATTTCATAGAAGAAGACAATTTATCTATTGCAATTGTAGGCTCTAGGAAAGCTACTGCTTATGGAAAATGGGCCAGTGAAAAATTTTCGCACGAATTGGCTAAACTAGGTATAACGGTTATCAGTGGAATGGCAAAAGGTATAGATACTTGCGCTCATAAAGGTGCGTTAAATGGAAATGGTAGAACTGTTGCCATACTTGGCAGTGGAATAGATGTTATTTATCCAAAGAGCAATAAAGATTTATATAACGAAATATCTCAAAATGGAGTTGTTGTATCTGAATTTCCTATTGGTACTGAACCCTATGCTACAAACTTTCCATTGAGGAACCGTATAATAAGTGGAATATCATTGGGTGTAATAGTGATAGAAGCTACTGAAAAAAGTGGTTCTTTGATAACTGCAGAGCATGCCATGGAACAGGGAAAAGAAGTTTTTGCAGTGCCAGGGAATATAAATAGTATGTTTAGCAGGGGAACGAATACCTTAATAAAAGACGGTGCCAAGATTGTCTTAGATATAGAGGATATTTTAGAGGAGATTTATGAGTTGAAGGAAAAACCTACATCTATGCAAGAAAAAGATGCAAGCTATTCGGATTTAAGTATAATTGAAATGAAAATTGTAAATTGCTTAAAGGAAAAACCTACTCATTGTGACAATATAGTATATATGACAGGATTGGATATATCTACTGTAAATAGTACTTTGACCATTCTTGAGTTAAAAGGAATAGTTAAGGAACTCCAAGGCAGAATATATACACTGTCATAATTGTAAAATATATTTATACTCTGGAGGTGCGAAATTTGGGAAAAAATTTAGTTATAGTAGAATCACCTGCAAAAGCAAAAACTATTGAAAAATTTTTGGGGAAAAAATATACCGTTAAGGCATCTGTAGGTCATGTAAGAGACCTGCCTAAAAGTAGTTTAGGAATAGATATAGAAAACAATTTTGATCCTAAATATATAACTATCAGGGGTAAAGGACCAGTAATAAAAGAGCTTAAAGATGTAGCTAAAAAAGCAGATAAAATTTATTTAGCAACTGACCCTGATAGGGAAGGAGAAGCCATATCTTGGCATTTATCCCATTTATTGGGATTAGATGAAGATGAGCCTATAAGAATTGAATTCAATGAGATAACTAAGGAAGCAGTATCTGAGGCTATAAAAAAACCAAGGCCAGTAAACAAGGACTTAGTAGATGCACAACAGGCAAGAAGAGTGTTGGATAGATTAGTTGGATATAAAATAAGCCCTCTTTTATGGAAAAAACTCAGAAAGGGATTGAGTGCTGGAAGAGTTCAGTCTGTAGCCGTTAAACTAATATGTGATAGAGAAAAGGAAATAGAAAACTTTATACCAGAAGAATACTGGAGTATTAAAGGTATTTTTGATAAAGATAACGAAATGCTTGAAGCTGATTTTTATGGGAAAATTATAGAAAATAAAGAAGTAAAAATGGAATTAAAATCCAAAGAAGAAGTTGATAAAATACTTGAAGGTCTTGAAGATGAGAAATACTACATTGATGAAGTGAAAAAAGGAACAAAGAAAAGAAATCCATATCCCCCTTACACTACTAGTACATTGCAACAAGATGCATCTAAAAGACTTGGATTTTCTACCAAAAAAACCATGATGGTAGCTCAACAATTGTATGAAGGTATTGATTTAAAAAAAGATGGCACTATAGGTCTTATAACGTATATCAGAACTGACTCTACAAGAATTTCTGACGGGGCCATAAAGGACACAGATGAATTTATCGTGGAAAATTACGGCAAACAATATTCTAATGGAGGACGAAAATTCAAAAATAAAAAAAATGGGGACATTCAGGATGCTCATGAGGCTATAAGACCTACCTCTGTTAGAAGAGTGCCAGATAACATTAGAGAATACTTATCATCTGATCAATATAAATTATATAAACTTATATGGGAGAGATATGTATCTAGTCAAATGAGTTCAGCTATATATGACACTATGTCAATAAAAATTTTATGCAGAGAATACATTTTTAAATCTACAAGCTCTAAAATAAAGTTTGAGGGTTTCATGAAAGTCTACAATATAAATGAAAAGGATAATAATAAGGTGATGACTTTTCTTTTGCACAAAGGAGAAGAATTGAAATTATATAAATTAGAACCAGCACAACATTTTACTCAACCACCTGCTTCATATTCAGAAGCTACATTGATAAAGACATTGGAAGAGTTGGGAATAGGTAGGCCTAGTACTTATGCACCTACCATAAGTACTATTTTAAGTAGAGAATATGTTGTATTAGAAAATAAATATTTTAAGCCTACGGAATTGGGTATTTTAGTCAATGAATTATTAGAAGAATATTTTAAAAATATAGTAAATGAGGAGTTTACTGCGGAAATGGAAGAAAAGCTAGACAATGTAGCAGATGGCAAATATCCATGGAAAAAGGTAGTTGAAGACTTTTATAAGGACTTTAGCAAGGACTTAATAGTTGCTGAAGAAGAAATTGATAAAATTGAAATTGAAGAAGAAGTTACTGATGTCATATGTGAGAAATGCGGAAGAAATATGGTTGTTAAATATGGAAGGTATGGAAAATTCTTGGCTTGTCCGGGATATCCAGAGTGCAAAAATACCAAACCTCTTTTGCAAGAATTAGATGTAGAATGTCCATTGTGCGGAGGCAAAATAGTGGAAAGGAGATCTAAAAAAGGTAGATTATTTTACGGATGCAGCAATTATCCTAAATGTAATTTTGTATCTTGGGATAGACCAATTAAAGAAAAATGTCCCAATTGTGGAGGTTTACTTGTTCAAAAAAGAAATAAAAATAGTACAACTGTTAAGTGTATAGACAAATCTTGTGGTTTTTCAAAAGTAGAGAAAAATGTTAAAAAAAATATATGAATTTAGTTCTGTACTTTTATAGAAAAATGTAGTAGTCTATATATAGATTGATAATTTAAACAAGATTAAATATTCTGAAAATACCACATGAAATAATCTTGCAGTTATGTAGAAAATGTGATAGTATTTCATTGGTCTAGTGATGCTTATAGGAGTGTGGTTTTTATGATGATGGGAACAACTATTATAGCCATTAAAAAAGGTGAAAACATAGCTATTGCCGGAGATGGACAAGTGACTATGGGTGATAGCACTATAATGAAGAGTACAGCCAAAAAAGTTAGAAAAATATATAATGGAGAAGTCGTAATTGGATTTGCGGGTTCTGTAGCAGATGCAGTTACTTTAGCCGAGTTGTTAGAAGAAAAGCTTGAACAGTATGGAGGTAATTTAAAAAGGGCTGCAGTTGAATTGGCTAAGGAATGGAGAAGAGATAAAGTACTTAGAAAGTTAGAAGCCATGCTTATTGCAGGGGATAAAGATAACTTATTACTTATTTCAGGAAATGGTGAAGTCATCGAACCTGATGAGGGAATTGTAGCAATAGGATCTGGAGGTAATTTTGCTTTAGCTGCTGGTAAGGCACTTTCCAAGCATTCAGAATTGTCTATTGAGGAAATAGTAAAAGAATCATTACACATAGCTTCTTCAATTTGTATTTATACAAATGATAATATAACTGTTGAAGTTATTTGAGGAGAGTGATTGTCTATGAAAGAATTAACTCCTAGAAAAATAGTGGAAGAATTGGATAAATATATAGTTGGCCAGGGAAAAGCTAAAAAAGCTGTTGCTATAGCTATTAGGAATAGATATAGAAGAAATTTACTTGAAGAAGATTTTAAGGAAGAAGTTAGGCCTAAAAATATTTTAATGATTGGACCAACGGGTGTTGGGAAAACTGAAATAGCTAGAAGATTGTCGAAACTTATACAGGCACCTTTTGTCAAAGTTGAAGCAACTAAATTTACTGAGGTGGGATATGTAGGTAGAGATGTAGATTCTATGGTTAGAGATTTGGTAGAGGTATCTGTTCAAATCGTGAAAGAAGAAGAAATCATAAAAGTATTTGATAAAGGTAAAGCTATAGCCGAAAATAGAATCATTGAATTGTTAGTTCCTTATCCAAAGCAAAAAAGAAGTACTGATAATCCCTTAGAAATGTTGTTTGGAAATTTGGAAGTTGATGATAAAAATGATAAAAATGAAGAATATATATATATAAAGAATAATAGAGACGAATTGAAAAAACGTCTTGAAAGAGGGGAATTAGAAGACCAACTTGTTGAAATAGAATTAGAAGAGTCATTAAATTCCACAGTAGAATTTTTTAGTGAGCTTGGTATAGAAGAATTCAATATAAATATGAATGATATGCTTGAAGATCTTATTCCAAAGAAAAAGAAAAAGAAAAAAATAACTGTGAGAGAAGCTCGAAAAATATTAGAAGCACAAGAAGCACAAAAACTCATAGACATGGATGAAGTGGTAGAAAAGGGAATTAAGAGAGCTGAGGAAAGTGGCATAATATTCATAGATGAAATTGATAAAATTGCAGGAAGCAATTATTCATCAGGTCCAGATGTATCAAGAGAGGGTGTACAGAGAGATATTTTACCTATAATTGAAGGAAGTACAATTGTTACAAAATATGGTCCTGTTAAAACTGATCATATACTTTTTATTGCGGCAGGAGCTTTTCATGTTTCAAAAGTAAGTGATTTAATTCCAGAAATTCAGGGCAGATTTCCTATAAGAGTTGAACTTGACAATTTAACTGAAGAGAATTTCAAAGAAATATTAACAAAGCCTAAAAATGCCTTAATTAAACAATATCAGCTTTTGTTAAAAACAGAAGATATAAATTTGACTTTTACCAAAGATGCTATAGAAGAAATTGCTAGATTTTCTTATATTTCAAATGAACAATATGAGAATATTGGTGCAAGAAGACTTCATACAGTTATTGAAAAATTATTAGAGGAAATATCTTTTTATGCACCAGATTTAGAAGAAAAAAATATCATTATAGATGCTGAATATGTAAAGAAAAAATTCATTAATGATTTACAACAAAAAGACATATCAAAATACATATTATAAGAGGAGGATTAATATGAGCGAAAGTTTATTACAAAAAACGAGGAGACTAAATAAAACATTGCAGAGTTCTGGTTCAAAACCTGTATCTTTTCCTGAATTAAGCAAAATACTCAGTGAGATACTAGATGCAAATGTTTATATAGCAAGCAGAAAGGGAAGAGTGCTTGGATATGAATTATCAACTGGATTTGATTGTGATATAATTCAAAGTGAAATAGTAAAAGAAAAGAGATTTCCCAAGGAATACAATGATCAGTTGTTGAAAGTCAGTGAAACCAGAGAAAATATTGAAGAAATATCAGAATGTGTATTTGATCAAATTTCAAAATGTGACTATCCTGATAAGATAACCACTATAATACCAATAAATAGTGGAGGAGTTAGATTAGGGACATTAGTAATATCTCGATTTGGAAGAAGTTTCACAGAAGATGATTTAGTATTAGGAGAATATAGTGCTACAATAGTAGGAATGGAAATACTCAGATCTAAAAATGATGAGATTGAAGAAGAAGCTAGAAAAAGAGCAGTAGTACAAATGGCCATAGGTACATTGTCTTATTCTGAATTAGAAGCTATGGAACATATATTTAATGAATTAGATGGCGATGAAGGTCTACTGGTAGCAAGTAAAATAGCAGATAGAGTTGGTATCACTAGATCAGTAATAGTTAATGCACTGAGAAAATTTGAGAGTGCCGGGGTTATAGAGTCTAGATCCTTAGGAATGAAAGGTACTCATATAAAAATATTAAATGATAAATTAATTGAAGAGCTTAAAAAAGCTAGGGAATAGTAGGTAGATTTACCTACTATTTTTTTGTTTTAAATATTGAATTTCATTAGTTGGAAAAGCTAGGACTTATGTACCAAAATAAAAAATGTTGTACAAATTTGTAGTAACTAAAAGGGTTTTTGATTATAATGTAGAATATATGCTTGTATAATGTAGAAATAAGTTGATGTAAAAGAAATTTGATTGAAATATATAGTATAATGTAAATATGGCTTATTTGTTACAAAACATAGTAAGAAAATGTTCCATAATAATATAACATATTATTATGGAAGTATATTTTCAAAGCAGATAATCTAAAAAATTAGAGGTGAATTCATATGCTAGAGAAATTATATTCAAGTACAAATATTTTAGAAAAAGCATTGAATGGAACTTGGACTAGAAATAAAATTATTTCACAAAATATTTCCAATGTAGATACTCCTAATTACAAGAGAAAAGAAGTAGTGTTTGAAGACTATTTGAAACAGGAGCTTTATGAAAACAAACAAAGACTAGTGACTACTAATGAAAAGCATATAAAGGGCCTTGGAATGAAAACAGAGTTTGTTCCAAAGATTATTGAAGATAAAAGTACATCTTACAGATTTGATGGCAACAATGTAAATATTGACACGGAGTCAGCAGAATTATCTAAAAATGTCATAATGCATGATGCATTAGTCAGACAAATTACTGACGAGTATGAAAAAGTTAAAAATGCTATTATAGAAGGGAGCAAGTAATTATGGGAATGTTTGATTCTTTTTATACAAGTGCTTCGGCTTTGACAGCTGAAAAGACAAGAATAGATATAATATCTAAAAACTTAGCAAATGTAAATAGTACCAGAGGTACTGGTGGTATGCCATATAGGAGGCAAATGGTAGTATTTCAGGAGAAAAAACTGAATCCTTTTTCAAACTATTTATCAAGCAAACTTAATAAGGTAAATAATGAAGGCGTTGTAATTAGCAAAATAGTTGAAGATAGTAGTCCTTTTAAATTAGTTTATGAACCAGGTCACCCGGATGCAGATGAAAATGGGTATGTAAAGATGAGTAATGTGGAACCTGTAAAAGAAATGGTAGACATGATAGATGCACAGAGAGCTTATGAGGCTAATATTACAGCTATGAATGCTACAAAGGCGTTGCTCATGAAGTCTCTTGAAATTGGTAGAAAATAGGAGGGTTAAATCGTGAATATAAATCCAATACAACACAATAAGGATGCTACTTTTATTTTAAATAAGGATATAAAGAACGAGAAAAATAATGAAATTTCTTTTGGAGATTATCTAAAAAATTCAATAGATGAAGTCAATAGACTACAAGTAGAATCTCAAAATTATAAAAATTTATTGGCCACTGGAGAAGTAGACAATTTGCATGATGTGACGATAGCCGCAGAGAAGGCAAACATAGCTTTGCAATTGACTATGAGTATTAGAAATAAAGTAGTAGATGCTTATAGAGAAATAATGAGAATGCAGATATAAATAATGTAGCAGGAAATGGGGTGATTTGGTGGGAGAAACTATCGAACAAATGAAGAAGCAATTAAATGAATTTTGGACGGGTATGGACAAAAAAAAGAAAATAAAATTAGGTATTAGTAGTGTGTTAGTTATTGTTGGAGTTATAATTCTCATAAGTATATTGGCGCGACCTAAATATGAAGTACTTTATGACAATTTATCCCTAAAAGATATGGGACAAGTCACAAAAAAACTAGATGAAATGAATATTAAGTGGAAGACAGATGAAAAAAACAACAGTATTTTAGTACCTGCAGATGTCAAAAATAAAGTAAAGATTGAACTTGCTTCTGAAGGTTTACCTAAAGATGGATATGGTTTTGTTGATGCTTTTAATGATAGTAGCTGGACTATGACAGATTACGAAAAAAAAGAGAGATATAGATATGCCCTACAAAATGAATTAGCTTCTACAATTTCGGAAATTGATGGCATTGAAAGTGCCACTGTTTACATAGATGAAAAAGAGGATAGAGGTTTTGTTTTAGAAAATGATATAAATGAAAATACAGCTTCAGTTTTTATAAAGAAAAATGAGAATAGGCCTTTACCCAAAGAAACCGTTTCTGCTATTAAAAATCTTGTGGCAGGTTCAATAAATATGGAGCCAGATAAGGTTTTTATTATTGATGATTCGGGAAAATTGTTAACTGACAATGGAGATGAAGATAATTATCTTATGACGGAACAATTCAATATGAAACAAAATATTGAATTGAGGACAAATGAAAGCTTAAAAAGGTTTCTAGAAAATGTCTTTGGTTATGGAAATGTAGATGTAAGAACAAGTGTTAAAATTGATTTTGATAGTGAGACGACAAAGATAGTAGAATTTTCACCACCTATAGAAGGCAATGAAGAAGGACTCATAAGAAGTATGGAAGAAGTAGAGGAACATATGGTAGGTGGAGCAGAAGGCGGAGTACCCGGTATAGATGGAAACACACCAGACTATCAAATGGAGAACAACGGAAACTCTAAGTATGACAAAGCAAGTCGTACTATTAACAATGAATTAAATGAAATAAATAAAGAAATACGCAAGTCACCTGGACAAGTAGATTCAATAACTGTGGCAATATTAGTAAATAAAGATTCTTTGCCAAGCGGAGAAATGACAGATGAAATGAAAAAAGAAATATCTGATCTAATTACTGCTGCTACAGGGTTAGATACAAAAGAAGTCCAAGTAAGCGCTGAAAGTTTTAATGGTGGACTTATGGCAAAAGAAGAAGAAACAAAAGAAAAATCCAATCTAGCTATGTGGATAATTTTGGGAGCTGTATTAGCTTCAGCTATAACTGGTTTCATTGTGTATAGGAGAAGGAAAGCTATAGGGGAAGAGGAAAATTATGAAGATATTGAAAAAGTATTAGAAGAAAAAATTGATGAGGAAACTGCAATACAGGAACTTGATTTTGAAGCGGAAAAATCAGAGATGAAAACTCAAATAGAGAATTTTATTGGAAAGAAGCCAGAAGCTGTTGCTCAATTATTGAGATCATGGCTAAATGAGTAGGGAGTGACTAGTATGCCAAGAAAACAATTGACAGGTAAGGAAAAAGCAGCGATTCTTCTTATTGCTCTGGGGCCTCAAATGTCAGCTGAAATCTTTAAACATTTAAATGAAGAGGAAATAGAGGAGTTGACATTGGAAATTGCAAATATGAGAATGGTTTCACCTGAAGAAAAACAAGAAGTAATAGAAGATTTTTATCAGTTGTGTTTAGCTCAAGAGTATATATCAGAAGGTGGAATAAATTATGCAAAAGAGGTTCTAGAAAGGGCGTTGGGAGGAGATAAGGCTGTAGATATTATAAGTAGGTTGACATCATCGTTACAAGTTAGGCCTTTTGAGTTTGTTAGGAAAGCAGATCCGAATCAGTTGCTAAATTATATACAAAATGAACATCCTCAAACTATTGCATTGATATTATCTTATTTGTCTCCACCTCAGGCGGCCCAAATACTATCAAGTTTGCCACAAGAAAAGCAAGCAGAAGTAATGCGCAGAATAGCTATAATGGATAGTACATCTCCTGAAGTAGTAAAAGAAATAGAAAGAGTTCTTGAAAGTAAATTTTCAAACATTGTATCTCAAGATTTCACTGTTGCAGGTGGTGTTCAAACTGTAGTAGATATATTAAATTCTGTAGACAGAGGAACTGAAAAATATATTATGGAAGAACTTGATATCAAAGATGCAGAACTTAGTGATGAAATTAGAAAGAGAATGTTTGTATTTGAAGATATTGTTGGTCTTGATAATAGAAGTATTCAAAGAATTATCAGAGAAGTTGACAATAGTCAATGGGCTATTGCACTTAAGAGCGCAAGTGATGAAGTTAAAGAAGCTATTTTTGCAAATATGTCCAAACGATTAGTTGAAATGATTAAAGAAGACATAGAATTCATGGGACCTGTCAGACTTAAGGATATAGAAGAAGCACAACAAAATATAGTCAATGTAATCAGAAGACTAGAAGAAGAAGGTGAAATCATTACTCCAAGAGGAGGGGATGAGATAATTGTCTAAAATCATAAAATCTTTTAGAGTTGTAGAAGAAGAAAATACTTTTGTAGAAGAAGAGATAAAAAATGAAGAAGAAAATATATTTTTAGAAGAAGCAAAAAAAAAGTACGATGAGATAATTTCAAAAGCTCTAAAAGATGCTGACAGAATAGTTGAAGAGGCCAATGAAAAAAGTGACATATACTTAAATCAAGCTTACGAAAAATCTAAAAAAATATTTAATGAATGGAAAGAAAAAGGA
The DNA here is from genome assembly GCF_900130025.1 of Sporanaerobacter acetigenes DSM 13106. NCBI lineage: Bacteria > Bacillati > Bacillota > Tissierellia > Tissierellales > Sporanaerobacteraceae > Sporanaerobacter > Sporanaerobacter acetigenes. Next base: position 107,087 of record NZ_FQXR01000008.1, read on the forward strand.
TATAAAGAAGGATATGATATTGGACACAAGGAAGGCTACAATGGTGGCTATGAGAGTGGTGAGAAAGTATCTAACAAATTAATTGAAGAAGCTTTGGAATTAAAAAGCAATTATATAAATAAAAAAGAAAATATTTATAGAGAAATAGAAGAAGATGTCATAGAACTTGTCATTAATATATGCGAGAAGATTATTTATGACAAAGTAGAAGAAGATAGTGAGTATATAGTTACATTGGTATTAAAAGGTATTGAGAGTCTTAATTCAACGGATAATTTAACAATTAGAGTTTCAAAAGAAGATTACGATATTGTTGAAATGTCTAAGGACAAAATATTAGCTAAGGCTAGCTTAGTGAATGATTTAGAAATAAGACTTGACAGCAATTTAAGTAAAGGTGACTGTATTATAGAAACAGCTAGTGGAAGTGTAGATGTGAGTATTAAAGATCAAGTAGAAGAAGTAGAGCAACTATTAAACGACATTTTAAACAGTGAGTGATTTATATGAATACTACAATTAATATGAAAAAATATATAAATGCGGTAAGTCAAAAAAGGCTTATCAAATATACAGGGAAAATCACTAAAGTGACAGGGCTAACCATTGAATCAAATGGACCAATGGCTAGTATAGGTGAATTGTGTCACATCTATCCTCACAACAGCAAAACACCTATAATGTCAGAAGTAGTAGGTTTTAAAGATGATAAGATTCTACTTATGCCATTGGGAGATATGGAAGGCATAGCTTCTGGAAGCACAGTAGTAGGAAGCGGCAAATCATTGCAGGTAAATGTGGGAGAAGAATTGATTGGAAGGGTATTGGATGGCTTGGGAAATCCTATAGATGGGAAAGGACCTATAAAGACATTGAAAAGTTATCCAGTTTCTAAATTTCCTCCTAATCCATTAGAACGAAAAAAGATAAGTGAACCTCTGGCATTGGGAATAAAATCTATAGATGGATTGCTGACTTGTGGCAAAGGACAGAGAATAGGAATTTTTGCTGGTAGCGGTGTTGGAAAAAGTACACTTATGGGAATGATTTCAAGAAGTTCTACTGCTGATGTGAATGTCATAGGGCTTATTGGAGAAAGAGGTAGAGAAGTAAGAGAATTCATAGAAAATGATTTAAAAGAAGAAGGACTAAAAAAATCAGTAGTAATTGTAGTCACATCAGATCAACCTGCACTTATTAGAGTTAAAGGTGCTATGGTGACTACTGCTATAGCAGAATATTTCAGGGATCAAGGCTTAAATGTAATGCTTTTAATGGATTCTTTGACACGTTTTGCAATGGCTCAAAGAGAAATTGGACTAGCTATAGGTGAACCACCAGTTACAAGAGGATATACTCCATCGGTATTTGCTCTTTTGCCCAAATTGTTGGAGAGAACTGGGACATCTTCTAAAGGTACAATTACAGGTCTTTACACTGTGCTAGTTGATGGTGACGATTTGAACGAACCTGTTACTGATACTGTCAGGGGAATACTTGATGGGCATATAGTATTGTCTAGAAAACTTGCAAATCAAAATCATTATCCTGCTATAGATATATTAGCTAGTATCAGCAGAGTTATGCCAAGTATAGTATCAAAAGAACATATGAATATGTCCAATACTGTTAAAGACATTTTAGCCACCTATAAGGAATCGGAAGATTTAATAAATATAGGAGCATATAAGAGGGGAAGTAACAAAAAATTAGATATAGCCATTGATGTGATTGATAATATAGATGAGTTTTTAGTCCAAGAAACAGTGAAAAGTTATGATTTTGATGAAACTTTAAATATGCTTGTAGATATCAATGAAAAAGTCCAAGATATTAAATAATGGAGGATTGAGATATGGACAAGTTCAATTTTAAATTAGAAAAAGTGTTGGATTATAAAAAAATTATTGAAACAGATAAAAAAGGTGAATATGGTAAGGCTAAACAAAAATTGATTAAAGAAGAGAATGTGTTAGAAGATTATAATAGATACAAAGACAATATTAAAAACGAAAGGAATCTATCTATATATAAAACTAATATAGCAAATTTGAAATTATATAATGATCATTTATTAGATATAGATAGACATATTTTGGAACAAGAAAGAGTTGTGGATAAAACAAAGGAAAAATTAGAAATAGCTAAAGATGAATTACTTGAAGCTACCAAAGAGAAAAAAACATTTGAAAAATTAAAAGAAAATAGATACGAAGAATATTTGTATTCTATTAAAAAGGAAGAAGAAAAAATAATTGACACAATAGTTACATTTAAGGGAAGTGCCCAACAATAGGGGGTGGTATTTTGGAAAGCACAGAAAAGCCAAAGAAAAAGAAAGTCTCTAAAATTATTTTAATACTCATTATAGCACTTGTAATAGTACCTCTAGGAGTTGGCTCTGTAGTTTATAATACAAATAAATCCTTTAGAGATAAGATGAATACAAAATTAATTAAAGCTCCAGGATTTGTAGGAAAATATTTTAGAAACTATCCTACTGAAAGTGAAAAACAAGACAAAAAAACATATTTAGCTAGCTATTATCTCTCTCTAGATTCAAGTAGAGCTGCAGATAAAATATACATAGTCAAAAAAAATGATGAGGAACTGTTTAGTGATATTATAAAGATAATGAATGGAATGTCTCCTAGCAAGACCTCTGAAATTTTAAAATTAGTAAGAAGCATTGAATTGAGGAAAGATTTACTTTTTTCTATATATGATGAGATACAGGAAGAAAAACAAAATCAGTTGAAAGATGAAATATCAAGGCTAGAAAAAAATGATATATTAGTGTCGGTAAATGAAATAGGGAAAAGGGTAGCTGAAGAGAGTGGGTATTTAGAAAAATTACCCAGTATAATAAATTTCATGAATGAAGACAAGGCTTCTTCGATACTCTATTATCTAGATGAAAATATAGTTGATACAGTTTTATCTAAATTAGAGGATGAAAAAAAATCTAAACTGCAAAATGGGATGCTCATAAAAGAAATTGAAGATGAAAAATGGAGAGATCTAGCTAGTCTATATGAGGCGAAGCCACTAGATACAGCTATTGAAGAAATTGGCAATGAAAAGATATATTCCATGGATAAATTAGGTAGTATATATATGAATTTATCAGTTAAAAAAGCGGCAGAAATTCTTTCTAATGTAGAAGATGATAACTTTACTGAAGAACTTTTTACTGCTATAAGAAGAGAAGAACAGTTGAAAAAAGTTGAAAATTCAAAGACTATAGATATAAGTGAGGCTATACAATTTGTAAGTGAATACAATAGGAAAATTGATGAATTGGTAATAGTATATGAAAAAATGAGTCCTGATGCAATTGCTAAAATTGTTGAAAATATGATGGATAACACAAAGACTGTCACATCTTTAGAAATTGATTCTACATCTATATATGAAATATCTGATTCAACTATTATACTTGATGTATTGAGTAGAATGAAAAAACCTACAGTATCTAAAATAATTAACAATATGAGTACTAAAAAGGCTACTCAGCTAACTCAGTTGTTAGCTAAACCATAAAAACATTATGTAAAGGAGGTGAAAAGTTGAAAGACATAAATATACCAATTTTAGATTCAAAAGTAGAAAGTGATTTTTTTGTTTCCACTAAAAGCAATATTATAAAAAATGATAGTAAAGATTTTTCTAACTGTCTAAAACAAGCTCAAAACGACATTCAAGATGGTCATAAAGTAAAAAGTGAAGCCAACTCAAAATTTCAATACAAAAAAGCTATTTCTAGTAAAACTGTAACTAAAGGGAAAAATGAAAAAATAAGCACAGGGGAGCTAGAAGATGATGTAGAAAATATGAGTCCAATATCTGATGAATTGGAAAGTTTGAATTGCCAAATACAGAACTTGATACTGCAATTGTTAGGATTTTATACTAACAATGATGAAAACAATGAGAATGAAGTAAAAAAAAGTATTGAACAAGTTAAGGATATAGTTGAAGAATCAAAGTTTATTTTAAATGATGATTTTAAGCCAATGGATAAAATTGAATTTGAAAGTTTAGAAGATATAATGGATGGATTAGATGAATTAGAAAATATTGTAGAAAAGCTAGAAAATAAATTTAACGATGTACTAGACGTAAAAACAAATGAAAACTTAAAAAGTAATATATTAGCTTTGCGAAAAGAAATCAAAACAGCATTTGAAAATACATTATCTAAAGAAATACCAACTGATATAAATATAGAGACGATAAAAAGTGACAATCAGGTGGAAACAAAAGATGTATTTTTCTCAAATCAAAATTCAGAAGAAAATGTTAAAAAAAATACTGTAGCTGAAATTGAAACCAAAGGTGAAGAAAATTTACTTGAAGAAGATTTAGATGAAAAAAGTACAGAATCAAATGAAATCAGAGAAGAGCCATTACTTGCAAATTCAAAAATCAAAACGAATTTTGAAGGTAAAATAGAAGCAATTCAAAAGAAAGAAATAGAGATGCCTAAAGATGAAATAATAAAACAAGTATTAGATAAGGGCAAAGCTATATTAGATGAAAACAAATCTGAAATAAGGATAAAGCTCAAACCAGAAGTCTTGGGAGAAGTTTTGCTCAAAGTAGAAGTGGAAAAAGGAGTAGTAGTAGCAAAAGCAATGGTTGATAACTATAGAGTTAAAGAACTATTAGAGGCAAATATTTATCAGCTAAAAGAAGGATTAGAAGAACAAGGATTAGATATAAAAACCTTTGAAGTGCAAGTAGGTACCAACTCAAATTTTGAAAATCAAAAGAGAGAAAAATACAGTTCTAATGGCAAAAATAAGAAAATCAAAATTAAGAAATTAGATTTAAGCAATTTAAGTACCTATGAAGAAAACAATGTATTCAATAATGAAAATATAACACAGGAAGGTTCATTAGATTTAATGGCTTAGGAGGTGAGATTTTGGAAATTAATAATGTAGACCAAAATGAACATGTTTATAAATTTGACGAAAAAAAAGATATTTCTAAAACTGAAACTAAAAAAACAGGAGAACTAGACAAAGATGCTTTTTTAAAGCTATTGACGACCCAATTAGCAAATCAAGATCCGCTAAATCCAATGGAAGACAAAGAATTTATAGCACAAATGGCACAATTCAGCACTCTTGAACAAATTCAAAATATGAACAAAAATCTTCAAGTATCTCAAAAGGAAATAAAAGAATCTATAAATGCTATAAATAAAAACCATGTAGATGCAAGTATTGAAATTTTAAAACAATTGATAGATATAAGAAAAATGCTAGAATCCTATGGTGGAAAAGAATAATTTGGAGTTGATTTAATGAATGATATCAATATAAAACAACTTGAAACTAGACTTATAAATACATCTTTACAAAAACCAAATATAAAAGTAAATCAAAGCAAAAACTTTGAAGATGTATTAAAAAAAATACAATCAAATAATGATGAAATAAAATTTTCAAAACATGCAATAGACAGGATGAATGAAAGAGATGTAAAATTAGACGGATATGAAGTTGTAAAATTGGAAGAGGCTTTTAAGAAGGCAGAAGAGAAAGGTATAAATGAAGCTTTGATATTGATTGGGGATAAAGGATTTATTGCAAGTGTTAGAAACAAGACTGTTATCACTACAATATCTAATGATAAGCTTAAAGAAAATGTATTTACAAATATAGATGGGGCAGTAATATTATAACTGGACCTTTTATGGAGGTTATTTATGTCTGACTGACAGAGGACATAGTACTGCCTAAGTAATGGGAGGTATGTGTTTATGATGAGATCAATGTACTCGGCTGTTTCAGGCTTGAGGGTACATCAAACCAAAATGGATGTTATAGGAAACAATATAGCCAATGTAAATACTGTTGGATATAAAAAAGGTCAAATGACTTTTCAGGAAGTATTTAGTCAAGTAATAAGAGGTGCAGGAGCACCACAAGGTGGAAAAGGAGGTACAAATCCACAACAAATAGGACTTGGAGTAGGGATAGGATCTATAAATACTATTCACACCAAAGGGCCTACTCAAACTACTGACAATCCAACAGATCTTATGATAGATGGAGAAGGATTTTTTGTAGTAACTGATGATACAAATTATGAAAACAAATATTATACAAGAGCTGGAAACTTTACATTAGATAAAGCTGGAAACTTAGTCACTCCAGATGGTTTCAAAGTGCTTGGATATAAAGTAGATGAGAATGAAAACATTACAGATGAAATAGGTCCTATAGTTATAAATAGATCAGAAACAAAATCACCTACAGCAACAAATAAGATACAATTTAGAGGAAATCTTGATTCTAGAAATGATGAAACATTTACTACTGATACTGTAATAAAAGACAGTTTGGGAAATTCATATATTGTGAAATTTAATTTTAAAAAAGATGAAGCTGCACCTAACAAGTGGAATATGTCATTGGATGGGATAAAAAGCCAAGATGGAAAGATAACAATACCTGTTGGGAATAGCGGAGTTAAAATTGAACCTCAAAGTGATAATGGTGTGGTTCTTAAATTTAACGAAGATGGGAAGATAATAGGAATAGGAGCAGGAGCAGGAGCAGAAGATGCTATAAATGGTCTGAAATTAGATTTTAATGGTGTAACTAAAGGGAAAAATGGAAAAGGAGAAGAAATTTCTTTAGGTGCAACTTTTGGTGAGGGTGGAAAAATCACAATATTTGACCCAGATGACAAAGACTCCTACAACAAACTTACTCAATATGCAAATGATAGGGATATTAAACCTTATGCCGAAAATGGAAATTCATCAGGTAAAATTGAAGGATTTTCTATAGATCCATCTGGAGTTGTTTCAGGTATATTTACAAATGGAGAGAGAAAAGCTTTGGGACAAGTCATGTTGGCTAAATTTGACAATCCTATGGGACTTCAAAAGCTTGGAAACAATTTCTTTGTTGATACAAGAAACTCTGGAGAAGCTCAACTTGGAAAGCCAGGAACCAGTGGTTTTGGAGCAACAAAATCTGGTTCTCTTGAAATGTCAAATGTAGATCTTTCTATGGAGTTTACTGAAATGATAACAACTCAAAGAGGATTTCAAGCAAATTCAAGAATCATAACTGCTTCAGATGAAATGCTTCAAGAGCTTGTAAACATGAAGAGATAGTTAAATAGTTGGGTAGGATTTTCTACCCAACTACATAAAAAGGTGGGATAGTATGATTAGAGTAAAACGATTAAATGGCAAGGAGTTTGTTGTAAATAGTGATCTAATTGAATTTGTAGAAGAAACTCCGGATACTGTTATTTCACTTACAACAGGGAAAAAGGTAGTGGTTCAAGAGTCAGTAGATGAAGTAATAGAAAAGGTAATTGAGTTCAAAGGAAAATCAATAGAATATATTAGAAGAGAACAGGGAAAAGAGGTGTAACTGTTGGATATAGCAACTGTCGTTGGATTGATAAGTGGATTTGGTTTTATAATTTGGGGTATTGTGACTTCTGGAGACTTAGGTTCTTTTGTAAGTGTATCATCTATTATAATTGTATTGGGAGGAACAATCGCTTCTACTCTTATAAGTTATCCGTTTAAGAGTATTTTAGGTTTAAATAAGGTTTTGAAAAATGCTTTTTTTCAAAAAGAAATTTCTCCTGATGAAGTCATAGGTGAAATAATCAATTTAGCAAATGTAGCAAGAAAGGAAGGACTACTATCTCTAGAAGAGTTTGGAGAAAAAATTGATGATGAATTCTTAAAAAAAGGGATAATGCTTATTGTAGATGGAACAGATCCTGAGCTAGTAAGAAATATACTGGAAACAGAGCTTGTTTTCATAGAAGAAAGGCATTCAGAAGGACAAAGTATATTTGAAACTATGGGTGCTCTTGCACCAGGATATGGAATGTTGGGAACCTTGATAGGACTTATAAATATGCTAAAGAACTTAGATGATGCATCTACTATTGGACCTAATATGTCAGTTGCATTAGTCACAACTTTTTATGGTTCACTGCTAGCAAATTTATTATTTATACCTACAGCAAATAAATTAAAGATAAGAAGTAAAAGAGAAATATTAGTCAAAGAGTTGATGGTGGAAGGATTGTTAGCTATTCAAGCAGGAGAAAATCCAAGAATTATAGAAGAAAAGCTTAAGACTTTTATCCCACCAGAAATGAGAAAGGACTATAGAGGCCAAGCTGAAAGAGAGGGAGCATAATGAGAAAGAGAAAGGTTGAAGAAAAATCAGGTGGTGCAGCAGAATGGTTGACAACTTATAGTGATATGGTCACGCTTTTACTGTGCTTTTTTGTACTTCTTTTTTCTTTTTCAGAAATTGATGCTCAAAAGTTCAGATCTATTATGAGCTCTTTTCAGGGTGGAGCAGGAGTATTAGAAAGTGGAACTGCTATGGATATTCCTGAAAATCTACTAGGAGATGACAATGTGGATGCTGACGAATTGGCAAAACTTAAGAGTGTTATAGAAGAATATGCTGAAGATACTGGTTTGAAAGGTGAAATAACACTTACAGTTGAAGAAAGAGGATTAGTTATAAGATTTATGGATAGTATTTTCTTTGATTCTGGAAAAGCAGATTTAAAGCCTGAATCTAAACAAATATTGCACTATGTAGCTGAACTGTTAAATAGAGAAGAATTTAAAGAAAAACAAATAAAAATTGAAGGGCATACAGATACTGATCCAATAATACGTTCCAATACATATCCGACAAATTGGGAGTTGTCAGCAATACGTGCAACAAATGTATTGAGATATTTAGTTGAAGATGAAAAAATTAGTGGAGATCGAATATCATCTTCTGGGTATAGCTATTATAGGCCAATAGCTCCAAATGATACAAAAGAGAATAAAGCCAAAAATAGAAGAGTTGATATAGTTATTTTAAAATCATCTCAAGAGTTGTTGGAACCATAGAATTTTAGCGAGGTGGAAAAATGGATACTAAAAAAATAATACTTATAGTTGTTCTTGTGGCGGTTATAGTCTTTGCAATTTTTGGAACAATTTTAGGATTTATATTTTATAAAAATAATGATAGCAATAAAGGTAATACTGGCAAAAATAAAAACAGTGAACAATATTACATTACACTAGAAGATATGTATTGTAATATAAAAGAAAGTAAAAAAATTGTTAGATTAAAAATCACAGTAGAAATTTCTGATAAAGATACTTTTGAAAAGTTAGAAAACAAACAATTTTTAATGAGAGATGAAATAAATAAAATTATTAGAAACAAAAAAGAGGAAGATCTCCAAGGTAAGGATGGGCAATTGACATTGCAAAGCGAAATAAGGAATAGTTTAATAGAATTATTTGACAATGAAAATATAACAAATATATATTTTAATGATTTAATTATACAGTAGGGAGGTAAGGCAATTGTCTGAAGTATTATCTCAAAATGAAATAGATGCCCTACTTCAAGCATTAAATTCTGGTGAAGTGGATGTACAGGAAATTAAAGAAGAAGAAAGTGCAAAAAAAATTAAGAAGTATGATTTTAGAAATCCACAAAAAGTTGCAAAAGATCAATTGAGAACATTAGAAATAATCCATGAAAACTTTGCAAGGCTTCTTCAGACTTTTTTATCTGGATATCTAAGAGCGCCTGTAAAAGCTTCTATACTTACAGTAGATCAATATGCATATAGTGAGTTCAGCAATGCTATTTCTAATCCAGCTTTTTTAAGTATAATCGATTTTGAACCATTAAACGGTCAAATACTCATAGACATTTCAACTAATCTAGTATTTACTATTATTGATAGATTGCTAGGTGGAGATGGTGAGGAAATCAATGAAATAAGAGGGTTTACTGAAATTGAGATTTCTTTGTTGAGAAAGATGATGATTAAAATGATGGATTTGATTAGAGAAGCTTGGGAGAATGTTATAGATTTAAATCCAACATTAGAAAAAATAGAAGTCAACTCACAATTTGCTCAAATAGTTCCTCCTAATGAAACTATAGCATTGACTACGATAAATTTATCTATTGGTGATATTGAAGGCATGTTAAATGTTTGTATTCCATACATAGTTTTAGAACCAATATTGGATAAATTGAGTACAAAATTTTGGTTTTCTAATGCTAAAAAAGAAATTTCCAAAGAGGAAATAAAAGCTATTAGAAATAGAATTTTAGAAACTTCAGTGCCAATAAAAGCAGAATTAGGTTCAGCTACTATTTCAGTTAATGATATTATAAATTTACAAATTGGTGATGTTATCAAATTAGATGGCGAGAAAGACATGCTTAAGCTTCGAATAGGATCAAATGTAAAGTTTTTAGGAACTCCTGGAGCCAAAAACAATAAAATGGCTGTAAAAGTAGTAAAAGTACTAAAGGATGGTGAGAATAGTCATGACTAATGATATGCTTTCACAGGATGAAATTGATGCTCTACTAAGGGGAAATGCAGAAAATACAGAAGAAAATCATGAATATGAAAGTGAGATTGGAGATTTAGAAAAAGATGCATTGGGTGAAATTGGCAATATAAGCATGGGGACTGCTGCTACTACTTTATCAACACTTTTAAATCAAAAGGTTATTATTACTACTCCAAATGTTGAAGAAACTACTATTGATAAGTTGGCAGATGAATATCCAGTTCCATTTGTTGCTATTGATGTTTCTTATAAGGCTGGATTGGAAGGAGCCAATATACTAATTTTAAAAGTAGATGATGTAAAAATAATAACAGATATACTTATGGGTAAAGAGGAGATTGATTTAGACAGAGAATTGACTGAATTAGATTTAAGTGCTGTAAGTGAAGTTATGAATCAAATGATGGGCTCAGCATGTACATCTCTTTCTGAAATCTTTACAACTAAAATAGATATCCAACCTCCTAAATCTTATGAAATTACATTTAGTGAGGGAAGAGATAAACTTGAAATTTTTAAAAATAAAAATACATTAGTTAAAATATCTTT